>JAJTBW010000188.1 GCA_021286705.1 Sphingobacteriia bacterium | reverse complement strand
AATCCGTTTAAATCCGTTAAATCCGCGTGCCTATGTTCTGATGCACGAAGTGCATATTAGATTTGTGATAACAGGTTCGGGATATTAATTTCTAAATTATAAATATTTCGGTGCGCTGCACCTTAGAAAAGATCTTGGGGGTGCTTTACCTGACGGCTACAACTATTTCCGGTGCTAGCGCACCTGGGGTCTACCAAAATTGATATTTGATTCTCTGTAGGTAGGTTTTCAGGGGCGGACTAATTCTCTTTTTTCGTTTTCAGAAATCAACGAATTTTCTTGTAGAGAAGCGATTTATTGCGTCCCTGATTCATTGCGTCTCCGATTCAGTGTATCTCAGATTCATCGCGTCTTCGATTCAATGTATCTCCGATTCATTGCGTCTCTGATTCAATGCGTGAAAGGATAAGAGTTAGACCGATTATCATCTATTTCTTTTCTTGGCAAAGAAGTCTTTTATAAGAGCCAGGGATTCTTCAGCCTTAATGCCTGAGAGAACTTTAGTTTTGGGATGAAGTGCACAAGAGGGAATAAAAGAGGTATCGGGAGAAAAAGCGGAAGATAAATTGGGCGCTTCTTCTTGTTTTTTGGCGCTCTTTTTCTTTTGGTTAGAGCTGTTATTTGTGAAAGTCCTGTCTTGATCAGAAGAGGTGTTTGATGCGTAGGGAAGAGGTTTAAAAGCCTGAATGAAACCCATTCTGGGATCAGAGGCTGCAAAGATTAATTTACCGATTTGAACCCATTGTAGAGCTCCTGCACACATAAGACAAGGCTCGAGGGTAACAAAAATGGAGCATTGTGATAAATACTTTCCACCAACAGCTTCTGTCGCAGCAGTAATGGCTAGCATTTCTGCATGAGCAGTTGGATCATTAAGACGTTCTGTTTGATTGTGTGCTCTGGCAATAATTCTATTGTTCCATACCACTACGGCACCAATAGGAATTTCATCTTCATTAAATGCTAGTTGAGCCTCCTTAAAGGCTTCATTCATGAAATATTCATCTGAAAAAAGAGAGAGACTCATAACAGAAAAGTCAAGCTACGGGATAGGTCATCAAAGAGATAACGATGATATTAATAGGTGGAATTATTTTTTTTAAGCTAATCTAAGAGATTACACCTTAACCATTTAGGAATCCTTCAACCGTTGAAATGAGCACTTCAAGAGAGATTGGTTTTGTTATATAACCATCACAGCCGGCTTCCATACAGCTTTCAGCATCTCCAAGTAAGACATGAGCCGTTTGAGCCACAATGGGAAGATTAGGTCTATACTCTTTTATCTGTTTAGTTGCTTGTAGCCCATCCATGATGGGTAAGTCAAGATCCATAAGAATAAGTTCAATCTCAGGATGCTCTTTGGTAAGTTTAACAGCATCTATGCCATTATCAGCCCATAGAATTTTCACACCACTTTTTAACAGGGCTGCCCTAAAATACTGAATACTTGTTTCTGCATCTTCAGCAATCAGTATTGTTCTTTCCGCCCACTTATTTTGTTCTACCATAGCTTTACGCTTTCGCTTTATACAGGATATAGAATAAGTTATTGATTTTCTTTTATAGCTCTTTCTACGATATTGATTAAATATTTGCCATCGAAAGGCTTCGTGATAAAGTGATTCATACCAACCTCCCAGCATGCCTTTTTATCGTCAACAGTTGTATTGGCAGTCATTGCGATAATTGGAACCGCATGGATATGGTTCTGAAGTTCATACTTTCTTATTTGGCGTGTTGCCTCAAGCCCATCCATCTCCGGCATCTGGATGTCCATAATTACCGCATTGGGTTGGTGTATAATATATCGATCAATGGCTTCTTGTCCATTGCTAGCTAAAATGACTTGCATTCCAGCTTTTTGAAGGATGGTTGCTGCTACCTTTTGATTTATTTTGTTATCATCGGCTAGCAGAATATTCCAATTCTTAAATTGTTCGTTTTCCTGATTCAAAGAAGTTGACTGCTGGTAAGCAGGAGTATTAAGAGTTATTAATTTGATAGTAAACCAAAAGGTAGAGCCTGTGCCTAATTGAGATTCAACACCAATAGTGCCATTCATTAGCTCACAGAGACTTTTAGAAATAGCTAAACCAAGTCCGGTTCCACCAAATTTCCTTGTCATTGATGCATCGGCTTGAGAGAATGACTTGAAGAGGCGACTTTGAGCCTCCTGAGAAATCCCTATTCCTGTGTCTGTGACGCTAAATTTTAAAGTTAGTTCTTGTTCAATCTGGCTTATGAATTCAATTGACAATTGTACTTTTCCCTTGGTAGTAAATTTTATTGCATTATTAATGAGATTTGTCAGAATCTGTTTAATTCTTAATGGATCTCCAATGACAGTCTCAGGAACTTTATCATCGAACTCCATTTCCAGATCAAGTTTTTTCTCTGCGGCGGAGGTTTTTAAAAGGTGAATTACCTCTTGCATCTCAAACCTCAGATTAAAGACAATTTGTTCTATTTCTACTTGAAATGATTCAATTTTACTGAAATCGAGAATATCGGAGATAATGGCTAAAAGATGCTTTCCGGAGATTTGAATAATATTAAGATAGTCTCTTTGCTCGGCATCAAGGTTTGTTTGGCCTAAAAGATCGGCCATCCCGACTATACCATTCATCGGAGTTCTGATTTCATGGCTCATATTGGCCAAGAAGAGAGACTTTGCCCTCACCGCTGATTCAGCTTTATCTTTAGCTATTGTGAGCTCCTCATTCAAGAGTTGCTTTTCTTCAAGAAGAGATTTTAATTCGCGACTTTGATTATATAAATCTAGAAAGACTTTTACTTTACCTCTAAGGATTCTTGAATCAATGGGTTTACTGATAAAATCAACGGCACCTGTTTCAATTCCTTTGATTATATAGAACTCCTCTTTGTATATTGCCGAAACGAAGATTACAGGAAGTATCTCACAGTGTTTAATCTGTCTAAGCAGTTCAACAGTCTCAAAACCATCCATCCCCGGCATCTGTATGTCTATGATGGCTAGTGCAAAATTGTTATTTAACGCTTTCGCCAATGCCTCATTTCCGGAAAGAGCCCGTACAAAATCAACTTCGAAGCCTTCCATCACTGTCTCCAGTGAAATCAGGTTCTCAAGCTTGTCGTCAACTATCAGTATTCGTGGTCTTTCAGCCATGTCGATCCTTATTTAAACAGCCATACTCTCATCAAAGATAAAAGTTTGTCAACATTAATAGGCTTTGCAATATAATCATTTGCTCCGGCATTGATGCATCTTATTCTATCTTCTTTCATTGCTTTAGCCGTGAGAGCTATAATTGGAAGTGCTTTTAGTTTTGGATTTTTCCGAATTTCTTGAATTGCTTCGAATCCATCCATTTCAGGCATCATAATATCCATCAAAACTAAGCTTAAATCTGGATTATTTGCCGCCATCTCAACCCCAATCTTACCATTTTCCGCAACCTTGATCTCTAGTCCTCTTTCTTGAAGAACCTTTGATAAGGCGATTACGTTTCTCATATCATCATCAACAATCAGAACTTTCCTTCCTTTAAATATGCTGTCTCTATCATGAAGAAATGAGATAATCTCTTGTTGTTCTTTCGGTAACTCATTAACAACTCTGTGTAAAAATAGAGAGGTTTCATCTAGCAATCTCTCTTCTGATTTTACCCCTTTGATTATAATCGACTCGGCGTATTCGTGAAGTTCTTTGTTCTCTTCTTTTGAAAGCTCGCGCCCTGTATAGACTATGACTGGTGGAATCACCATCTGTTTATGATGTTTTAGGGCTCTTAATAGTTCAAATCCTGTCATATCAGGTAGCCCTAAATCAAGTATCATACAGTCAAAGGTTTTTTGGCTTAAAAGTTCAATTGCCATTCTTCCACTATCGGCTGTTGTAATTGCAACGCCGGAGTCTCCTATAATGGTTTTTATGCTTTTTTGAAGATTTGAATCATCTTCAATTAAAAGCAGATCTCTGATCTTTTTATCTATAAATGAGGCAATATTGTCGAATGCCTTTTGAAGGGTTTCCGAATCAGCTGGCTTGGTTAGATAGCCAAGTGCCCCTTTTTTGAAAGCATCAATTGTCTCTTCAAATGCCGACATCATGTGCACAGGAATATGTCTGATCTCAGGATTGCTCTTTAATTTCTCAAGAACCTCCCAACCGTCCATGCCGGGCAGATTAATATCGAGTATTACCGCTGAAGGTTTATAATTGACCGCAAGTTGTAGTCCGACTTCTCCAGAACTGGCATGCAAGAATTTAAAACCATGCTCCTTTGCCATCTTAGAGAGTATTCTGGCGAATGTCGAATCATCTTCAATGATTAATAACGCTTTATCTTTTCCCTTTTTCAGGTTTTCTCTATCATCAGGAATTGAACCAATATCTCCGACGGTTGCTTTCTTAATCTCATTGCGATTTATCTCTGATGACGACTCTTCTTTGTAAGAGTTAGTAATTACATCCCTGTTTGATGTTGAAGGTTCGTCTTTGAGTATTGGATCACTGCTTTTATTAATAGATTCATCTGTCGGCTGTTCTGCAAACAGATTAGGTATAACTAGTGTGAAAGAAGATCCTTGGCCAACTTCGCTTTTTAAGATAATCTCACCATGCAGTAAAGCTGCCAATTCTTTTGAAATGGATAACCCTAAACCTGTTCCTCCATACTTTCTGGAGGTACTACCATCGGCTTGTTTAAAGGCATCGAAAATCTCCTGTTGTTTCTCAGATGCAATCCCTATTCCTGAGTCACTAACCGTAAAAGCCATTTTATAGTCTAAAGGATCTATAGGGTAATTAGAACCAACTTCTTTAGACAATGAGAACTCAACAAACCCGTTGTGAGTAAATTTAAAGGCGTTTGATAACAGATTTTTTAAGATCTGTTCAACTCTTCTTCTATCTGTACTGAAAGACTCAGGTAGGTCGTCACTCAGGTTGGTACGTAAGTCGAGTCCTTTTTTCTCAGCCAAATGAGCAAAGTTTCTTCTTACATACGTCGCAAACTCTTCAGGATACAGCTCTTCAGGTTGAACATCCATCTTACCTGCTTCAATCTTTGATAAATCAAGGATATCGTTGATTAGATTGAGTAGTTCATTTCCACTGTTGTAGATTATTTCAGCAGCCTCTACCTGATCCTCTAATAGGTTCTTTTTGCGATTGTCGGCTAAACTTTTGGAAAGAATTAGAAGACTGTTTAACGGAGTACGTAATTCATGCGACATGTTAGCCAAGAACTCCGATTTATATTTACTCGCCTTCTCTATTTGAATTGCTTTCTCTTCAAGTGCTGCACTTGCGTTTTGAAGTTCTTTATTCTTTACCAGGATATTGGCTTGTTGTTCTTCAAGAATCTTTGTCTTGGCCTCCAATTCTTCATTGGTTACGCGAAGCTCCTCTTGTTGAGATTGAAGTTGAGCCTCTGACTCTTTTAGTTCACGCGCCTGCTGTTCTAACTCTTCATTTGCCTCCCTGAGCTCCTCCTGTTGAACTTTGAGCTCTTCTGATTGCTCTTGGGTCTTAATTAGTAACTCCTTTATCTCGTGATTGATCCCTTCTGCATAGAGAGCAGCCGCAATATTTTTTGTGGTTTGATTAATTACCTCTAGTTTTTCTGTAGGAGGCTCTGTATCGAACGCTAATTCTAAAACAGCAATAAGTTGTTGATGATAATAACAGGGGTAAAAGATAATCCAGAGTTCATCTTTATTAATAAAACCTGATTCAAGTTTGAGATGTGGCGATTTGATAAAGCCCGGAGAATAGGGGGCCTTAGACCGAATAACCTGTCCAATAATGCCCAAAGAGAAATCGGGGATACTGAAATTCAATTGTTCAGGCAGTGAATAGCCAGCACAAATAGTAAGGCTATTACCTTCATTTTTATAAACTATTCCGCTTTTTAAATCGAGTAGTTTGGCAAGTCCTGACAAGTAGTTTGTACCGATCTGAATGGCTGTTTTATCGCCGGCTATTGATTCCTGAAGTTTTATTTTACCCTCTTGCAGCCAAATGTTTTGACGATTCTTGTTTTCTAGGGAGACTAAGTCATCACGCATTTTAATGAGAGCATTGCCCAGCATATCGTCATCACTTAGTTTATTATACCACATGTTCAAGTTGCCATGACCAATCTCGCCGGCAAAAGAGACCGCCTCTGAAAGTCCTGCACTAAGTTGATTGACTGCCTTCATGGTTTCACCAACTTCATCATTATCGTCGGTCTCGGGAAGTGGATTAGCCTCAATGAGTCCTTTCGACATATTATGAAGGGCATTAGCTGTCATCTTCAGAGGCCCGGTAATTTTGGATGCAAGATTTGAAATAACCCAAAGAATAGTTAATAGCCCGAGTACACCAACCATGAGTGTGATGAGAAGAGCCTTATTTGCATCTTGAAGTATGGTAGTGCTGGGAACTACAACCACCACCCGCCATGTCTCCTGACTATTTCCTATTTTAAATGGATAACTGCTGACAAAAGTCTTTTCGTTTAGTCCCGGATGAAAGACTTCTTCAACGGGAGAGCTAGCATGCTTATCAGCGTGTTTATGGTTTATTACAGATGCAAATTTTTTATCAACATTTGACATCTTCTTGCCAATGAGTGAGTCTTCAGGGTAGGTTACAAATGTACCGTCTGCTGAGAGAAGGTATATATATCCATCCTCATAGGGTTTAATTTTATTAAAAGCTGCATTTAGTTCCTCAAGATCGAGATCCACACCAACCACCCCTTTAAATTTTCCACCAACTATAATTGGAGAAATTAGACTCGTTTGGAGTATCTCTTCACCCTCTTTACCGGTGAAGGAGTAACTGTAGGGCTCAAGTACAGTCTCTCTTAGATTCTGTTTTGGTAATCGATAATAGTCGCCCTGAAATAAGATGGTGTTAGGATTATTCCTCTCAATAACAATTGAGTCATTCTGTTTAAAAAGAGTCAATGAGAAGCTGCCTAGCCGTGTACTTCCCGGTTTATCAATCATGTACTTATCAAGAGAATCAAGCTTATTTGGATCCCAGATAGTCCAGAAAGAGAGATAGTGAGAATTAGATCGTAACTGATTATCCATCATAGCCCCGATAAATGGTCTTCTCTCGCGGGCAGGTATCTGGTAGATTCTTTCAAAGGTCTTCGCAGTTGTGGATACTTGCGACATAAAATCACCCAGAAAACGGGAGGCATAATTTGAATACGACTCGGAGATAAGCTGGAGATTAATCTTTGCCGTTTCTATTGCATTTTGCCTGTTATTAATAGCAACGTATAGTATTACGGCTGAATAGATTATTAACGCAGTACCACCAATATTCCGAAGGAGCTTCCCACTTAGTCCTTTTCGTTGAAAGATTACCTTAAAAGGATTGAACAGCATACTTGAGCAGTTTGTATGCTCTAAGTTACAAAATCTAGGTAATGACGTGTTTTAATCTTGAATTTTTGTTAATCAAATCTAGCTTCTATCCTTTATTATTCAGAACTGTTAAACAAAAACGGCTATTACTGAAATTGTTTAGTATTGCCTCTGAAATCTAGGTTGGCTAATCCGAATTAGAACTAAAATATTTGATTAGATGATGAATACGTCTCGTTCTTAACCACTCCTGACTTCGACACAGGGACACCCAAAATAAAAGGCCAATACACTTCATCAAATAATCTGGTAAAAGAAGAGATTTTTGTTACTACTCACATGAC
>JAJTBW010000187.1 GCA_021286705.1 Sphingobacteriia bacterium | reverse complement strand
TGTTTCTAGTCTCTTATTAGCTATTGCTGTAATAAAAACTCCCTTGAGTGGAATGACTAGAAAGGTAGGAGTCAATGCCGCTGAGACGGTAGCGCAAACAGCCACCAAAGGAAGTGGAGCATATTACCTTGAATTTCAAAGTGGTAAAATGTATGTGGGAAAAGGTTTGGAAACCAGAATGGCAACATCTATAAGCCGTATAGAGACTCAATTTGGTGACAAATTACTAAAGTCAACGTTTTACCCTACAGCAACTACACGAGAAGCATTCATACTTGAACATCAAATGATGTTGCAGACTGGATATAAACCATTGTTCTATGATGCTAACTCAATGTTGTATAATAAAATCTGGTCACCAGGTAAAACATTATTAGAACAATAATATGGAAATTTCAAAAGAAGGATTTAAAATGACGAAGGGAATGGATGGTTCCATTACCCTTCTATTTGATACAAAAAGGTCTGATGAATGCACAAAATTTGTTTTAGAAAACAATATTCGTATCATTTCCTTATATCCTGGTATTTATGAATCAAAAGATTTATCACCCTTATTAGAGATAAAGGATTTTATTGAAGGCTTATTGCTAGATGATAATGTAGAATATTCGAAACTGAGTTCGTTTAAAAATCTAAAGTTTTTAAGCATTCCTGATAATAAAAAAGACGTAATAGATTTATCAAATTTCCCCGAATTAGAAACTTTAGCATGTGATTTTTCATTCCGCTTAAAGGGATTAGAAAACGTAAATAAGCTTAGAAGTCTTACAATTAGCAAATATAAATCAAAAAACAAAAATTTATCAGGCATTCCCGCATTACCCTTATTGGAGCATTTAAATTTAGTCAAGCCTGATATTAATTCTTTACAAGGTATTGAAAAGTTTAATAAGTTGAAAAGGTTGGAAATATATGGAGCTTCTAAACTTGACATCATTAGAGACGTTTCAAATCTTAAGTTGCTTGAACAAATTTCCATTGAGAAGAGCAAGAATATTCAAGATTATGAAGTGTTAAAAGATTTATCTAATTTAAAGAAATTGATGTTAACAGAATCCGGATACATGAAAACTCTTGCCTTTGTAAAGGACTTGCCACAACTTGAATTTATTAGCTTTTGGGGAACGAATGTGTTAGACGGGAATATTAAATATTGTGAGGGTATAAACTATGTTGGTTTTGATAATAAAAAGCATTACACCCACAAATCAGAACAGTTTAAGAAATAACGATTAAGCCCGACAAGTTCGGATCCCGAGTTGAGCGTAGGCTCTGCCTGCGTTCAAGTTAGAATAAAGTTTTTATCTTGAAGTAGTCAGGAGGCTTCTTCCTAAAATGACCTAGCCAAAAAGGCTATGCCGAACTTGCGGTTGGTACACGCTACGTCGAACGGAGTTAACGGTTATTTACTGTAACTGGTAAGTAAACCTCCAGCTTGCTAAAATAATATGGATATTTTTAAAGAAATATTTTGTTCTTAATCAAAGTAATTGGGTAGAATAATGAGGGTTTTAGTAAAAATGGAATTAATTTTTACCTAGAGTCTGCTGAAATAGCCTTAAATAAATAAATATCAAGTTTGTAAATACTTTATATTGTTGATTTTTTGTTTGGATCTTGATGAATTGTAGTCAAAATGAGCACAAAGTCATGATAAAATGAAGTAAGAAAGGACAATTTACGATACGTGATTTTGATTTTCCATTTCATGGGGAGTTGTTATCGACCTAAGTACATGACAAAAATTCAAAGATATTGATACATGATTGATTCTTAGAGTTTAATTAAATGCTGGCTACGTAAGAAAGACCGTATTTGAATATACTTTGTGCTTTCTTGCCATGTGTTTTAATAGAGATTGGACGAATATTTTCATGGAGAAAAATTCCAATTTTATAAAGCCATATAAATGCTATTGTTACCAACAGGATTAGTTTCTCTATTCTGTTTATATCTGTCAAGTGTGTTTCCTCAAGATTAAAGCCACTGGATTCCAAGATCTGAAGCAAGTTTCTGCAGTTTATGTATCCGCATTACACGCCCTATCAGTATGCGGGTAATAAGCCGGTGAGTTATATTGATTTGGATGGGTTGGAGGAGAATAAAACGATTGAACTAAATTGGAAAATTTCAGAGCAAATTGATACAAGACCTGAGTTACGTGTTCCGATGGATGAGATATGGGGAATAGGAAGATTTGGTGGGTTAAATGTAGGTATTGTATCTGAAAAGGGGATAGAATCAAAGGATGGAAAATATACCATACATGGAATTGAGTCTGGTCCAAATAAAGGAAACTGGTTAGTTAGGGAACATTATGAGAATGGAGACTATAAGAATTTAGTAGTTGCAGGTCCTGAAGCATTTAAAGAAGTGCGCTCTGGGAAGTTTTCTGAACGAGGAACGGCTCTAAATTTGATTGCAGCTGGTGAAATGCTCGGTGCAGATCCAACATCAACATATCGCGAGAATATTCTGAATGGATGAAAAGGAGCATGGTCACCTGAGAATATTGTTTCTAGTCTCTTATTAGCTATTGCTGTAATAGAAGCTCCCTTGAGTGGAATGGCGAGAAAGGTAGGAGTCAATGCCGCTAAGACGGGATGGAAGGTTGGAGAGCCAATAACAAACCTAACAGCAAAAGTTAATGTACCTGCTTGGAGTACTGTAAGACAAAGATTTTGGAAAAATGAAGCGTTCCTCAATGGAAGTGCTTATTCTGAATCCAATTTATTAAGAATGCAAAAGGGGTTAGCCCCTCAAAGGTTAAATCCGAATACAGGGTTGATGGAAAGTATGGAGTTGCATCACCATATTGTTCCGCAAAGAAATGGGGGGCTATTCGACTTTATAAAGGTGTGGCCAGATGAACATCGAGCATTAGATCCATTCAGGATGTAAATTTTTTATTTATGGAATTTGAGAAATTATTTATAGAAGCTAAAGGGCAGTCAATTACTTATCAAGGTAAGGAGTTGAAAATGGTTGATAGGGTTAACTTACCATCGAGTAAGGTTGTCTTGAGGGTTAATTTTCTTTCAACAGATAGCAAATGGAAACAGGGAATTGTATTCCAAACTAAAGGAGAGTTTGAAGTTAACGGTCAGAAGTTACCTGCAAAAATTGTTCTTTGGGAAGATACAGCACCTAAAGAATTACAGTTGTTGGTTAAATCAAAAGACAAAGTGCTTATTACTTACAATGTTTGGCAGACCGAAGATGGAACTACCCACTATTGGCATAATGGCGGTGCTATGTACATAGAAGAAAAAGACGGTGTAAGAACTTACAACTGTAATGATGGATATGCTGATGATGATTTAAACGACCTTGTTTTTACAGTACAATATCAATAATAACAAAAGCCGGGACTTGCCGGGCTTTTGTTATTTAGCTTATGCCTGTTTATTTTTAAAATCCCTGATGAGTGCATCAAGGGTTATGAAAATATATTCCTTGTCCTTATCGGAGAGCTTGGTGACTTCCTGCACCCTGTCGAGCGTGGCCTTGTCGAGTTCTATATCAGAATTACCCGTTGGATAATCCAAAGAGACTTCCAGTGCCTTTGCGATCTTTACGGCCATCTAGATTGTCGGGTGTACCTCGTTGCGCTCGTCCCTTCCGTAGGCATCCCCGTTGATACCTATCTTCTTTCCCACATCCGCCTGGGAAAGGCCTTTCCTTTTTCTTACCTGTGTCAAACGTTCTCCAAAAGTTATTTTTGTAGGATTTAATACAGCAAAAGCTGTGTTTTTACACAGATAGAAACAAAAAATGTAGGATAAAAATTAATAATGGTTGCTTAAGTCATACACCTTTTGTGGTTTTACAGCAAGTTTGTAGGATTTTAAAAGTTTTCCTTATGGCAAAGAACAATAACAAACAGGTAAAGGTACAGGCGAAGTACCGCCCCTGTCAGAGCCGTTATGTCGGAGCAAGCGGGAAGGATGTTCCGTAGCTGAACCCGAGCGGGATATGGTTGGCGGAAGCAGGCTTTAATATTGGCGATACGGTACGAGTGGTACGCCGTTCGGGTCTGTTGCTGATAGAACGTGTTGAGTTAATTCCGTAAAACTAGAAGTAGATTAGTGTCATTGGCGAGCAAGAGTTGGTGTTTTTATGCCTGGTAGTCCAGATTATTGGTAGGAAGCCAGTGTATTAGATGTCTTGAACATTGTTACTTCCAGTGTTATGGAGTATGTTTAGAATATTATAGTGCATGAACCTACTAAATGATTGTCTGATGAAGGTTTAATAAATTGTAGGATGAATGAAACTTTTACAGGGACTACGGTAATAGGCGGATTTAACCCATCTTGCAGCTTTTTCATGAAAAATGAAGAAAAAATGGGTCAAAAACAGGTTTTTTTAGGCTAAAAAGAGTCAATTTGAGTGATTTCAGAATATAACATACTGATAATCAAGACTATGTTTTTTGAAAAATGATTTGTAGTCCCTAATGGGGTATTGGAAATCAGTAAATTAGGTGTTTACGTTGTGGTCATGTATTTCAAAGTATCCATGCGCACCAATCCTGAGACCAAGGTCTACTCCGGTTATTACCGGTTAGTAGAGAGTTATATGAATGCCCAGGGTCGTGTTTGCCATAGAACCATTCTTAACGCAGGGTATCTTGATAGTCTTAGTACAGATCAGTTAATCCTTATTTAGAAGATATTAACACAGAAGACATCGGAAAGTGGAGCGACATTGTTTGAAACTCCCATTACAGATGGTCCAATTGTATTGCACTATGTAGATCATTTTTACAATCGTATGGTTTCAGAGAAACGCATAGATGTACTCTTAGAAAATCTGGAGAAGAAAGCCAGAAAACAGGGTAAGGATCTGCATACGGTTGACATCAATAGAATTCGGAATAAAGATATACGGGAGATAGGTGCCGAATGGTTATGCTACTAATCCATGCTTCAGTTACAAGTGTCCAAGTTCTTAGAGAGACGGGGCTGGGAGAAAGGGGATATAGAATTAGCCGAGAGTCTCATTATTAGTAGGGCGGTATATCCTGCATCAGAGCTTGAAACGACTCGTTGGATGAAGGAGAATTCATCTGTTTGTGAGGTTACGGGTACCCCCCATGAGTCACTAACCAAAGATCGACTCTACCGTATTTCAAAGAAGCTTTACGCAGAGAAAGATCAACTGGAAGAATATCTATCAATTCGAACCAATGAGTTGTTTGATATTGAAGATAAGATCGTTCTCTACGACCTGATCAATACCTATTTTGAGGGGAGTAAGAAAGGGAGCAAATTGGCAAAGCACGGTCGCAGTAAGGAAAAGCGCAGCGATGCAAAGTTAGTGGTGTTGGCTTTGGTGTTAATCCCGAAGGATTTATTAAGTACTCCTTGATACTGGAAGGGAATATGGCCAATTGCAAGACATTGGAAGGGATGATTAACAAGCTTCGGGTAAAGCCATCTTACTCTGCAAAAAAGGCACTAGTTGTGATTGATGCAGGGATCGCCACAGAAGAAAACCTGGCTATGATCAAAGCAAAAGGATATGACTATTTGTGTGATGATACAGAAGTTAATGCCCGCAGTGGAATATACTTTCTTCGTACGTCCTTAGAATAGAGTGCAGAACATTTGATATGGGAGTTTTATAATACGATACGTGAAATAGAAGCAACATATAGGGATTTAATTCAGATCTTGACCTTCGACCTATTTACTACAAAAATGATGAAAGCACAATGGCTCATCTACATTTGGGGTTATTGGCATATTGGGTTGTTAATACCGTCAGATATCAATTAAAGCGAAAGGGTATTCACAATAATTGGCGTGAAATAGTACGTATCATGAATACTTAAAAGGCAGTCACTACCACGGCTCAGAATATCCATGATGAAGTAATTATGATCCGTCGATGTTCTGAGCCAACCATCAAGGTTAAAGCAATCTACGATGCTCTAAAATACAAGTATGCCCCTTTTGTAAAGAAAAAATCTGTAGTACACAAATCTGCACTCAATGAATCGAAAGTGGCTGAACTAACTTCTTTTTTGTCTGGATATCTGCAAAGTGTATTAAACCAAAACAGTGAGGCTTGGTATTATAAACCTAACCTTGGAGATAGGGGCTATTATGAGCAGTCTCCTGAGAATAGTGGTAAGCTTTGGTTAGGAGCCATGACACAAGTTCTTGAACGTCCTAATCTTCCGTCAGGTATCACTCAACTAGGGGATATTGATGGCAATGGTCGAAATGATCTGAGAGTGTTACAAGCCGGTCTGGCCGGTTATACTGAGTTAAACAATAATGGACGGTGGGAAGCTTTTCGTCCGTTTAAAGATATTCCTAATATCGATTTTAATGACCCGAATTTTAGGATGGTTGACCTGAATGGTGATGGGCATGCTGATATTCTGATCACAGAGGATCAATGTTTCATAGCTCACTACAGTGAGGCATGTGACGGGTTTGGTCAAGCTACTCGCACAAGCAAGCCGATAGATGAAAACAATGGTCCTGCTGTTGTTTTCTCTGATGGTACTCAATCAATTTATTTGGCTGATATGAGTGGGGATGGACTGACGGATATAGTTCGTATTCGTAATGGATCTATCGATTACTGGCCAAATCTGGGCTATAGCCGGTTTGGGAGAAAGATTTCTATGGCAGGAGCACCTCGTTTTGACTCTACGACTCAATTTGAGCAACAACGTATCAGGCTAGCTGATGTTGATGGAACCGGTACCACCGATATAATCTATCTTGGCTCAAAAACAGTACGCTATTGGAAAAACAGAGCCGGTAACAGCTGGGGTCCTGCTGTTGAGATAAAGTGTTTTCCTCCATTTAATAAATTAGCAGACGTTAATGTAATGGATCTATTGGGCAATGGAACCAGTTGTTTAACCTCTATGGTTCCTGCCCGCAATGGAATAGGTGCTGCTCTTTATTATATTGAGCTTACAGGTGGAAAGAAGCCTTTCCTTCTTACCAAGATGGATAATAATATGGGTTCTGCAACCACCCTTACTTATGCACCTTCCACCAAGTTCTATCTTAGAGATAAACTTGAAGGTCGTCCGTGGATTACCAAGCTTCCATTCCCGGTTCATGTGGTGGAGTCTTCAATGATACATGACCTACCTAGTGATACGCATTATACTACTCGTTATGCTTACCATCATGGCTATTTTGATGGGATAGAAAGGGAGTTTAGAGGCTTTGGAATGGTAGAACAATGGGATACTGATACGCTTCATCCGCTGACATTGCAAGGCGAAGCCGATCAACCTCCTGTTTACACGAAGACTTGGTATCATACCGGTGCCTTGTATGAAAGCGGAGCCATTACTCAACAGTATATCTCAGAGTATTTCAATGACCCTAAAGCTTTTCTATTACCTGACACTACCCTTCCTGACTCTTTAAGCTCCACGGAGCAGAGAGAGGCTTGCAGAGCATTACGAGGACATATCTTGCGTCAGGAGGTTTATGCACAGGATGGCTCCGATGTAGAGGCGGTTCCCTATACTGTGGCAGAGAAGTCGTATGCTATAAGAATGCTTCAGCCTAAAGGATCTAATCCCCATGCTGTTTTCCATGTGACCGATTATGATGCTTTTCTGTTTAGCTACGAACGAAGCATTAGAAGTCCTCGTATCACTCGTCAAATGACCCTTCAGACAGATAATTGGGGTAATGTGACCAAAGCGGCTACGGTAAGTTATCAGTCTAGAATCCATAACTCACAAGTTGTAGAGCAGAATAAAGTTCTGTTTAAATACGATGAAAACAGCTTCATTAACCAGCCATCCAACCCGCTTTACTATCG
>JAJTBW010000186.1 GCA_021286705.1 Sphingobacteriia bacterium | reverse complement strand
GCGTCTGGCGTCTGGCGTCTGGCGTCTGGCGTCTGGCGTCTGGCGTCTGGCGTCTAGCGTCTAGCGTCTAGCATCTAGCGTCTGGCATCTTGCATCTTGCATCTGGCGTCTGGCATCTGGTGTTTGGCGTCTGGTGTCTGGCGTCTGGCGTCTAGCGTCTGGCATCTGGCATCTGGGCACCACTCTGACTGCCAGCTGCTAGCAGCCATTAGCAAGTAGCCACCAGCCAGTCGCCCATTTGATCATTTTTTTATCAAATAGGAAGATTAATTAGCTACTTTTGTTTACAAGAAAGTTGTTAATCACCAAAAGTAACGGCTATGTATAATCCCGTGCCACATCTCCCCTTTAAGATGCAACAGCTAGTGTGGAAGCTTCGAAAGTCATCTCTGCCCGGAACCATACTTTTTATATTTATAGGCCTGCTTGCAACTATATGGTTTCTGATTAGGGTAATTCCTAAACCAAGTAGGGCATCCTATCCCTGTATGCAAGCTACAGCACCTTTTATGGCGGCATTCGTAATGTATCTGTTGAGTTTATGGGCTTCAGTTGTTGCATTCAAAAAGAGCTTTTTACTTTTAAAAGCAAACAGATATCTGGTTGGCATATTGGCCGTTATTTTTGGTTTAGGGTTTTGGATCTCTTCCAATTATTGGTTGCCAACGGATGCTGGTGCAGGCAATAATAAGCTAGTAAAAGGTGTATTTCCTCCAAATCAACCGATTGGAACAGCAGTAGGGATAGTACCTGGTCGGGTTACATGGGATTGGCAATCGACAGCTACTAATCCGAATTGTTCTAATACTTCAAATGAAAATGGGATCATTGATGACGGTGATGATGCATGGTTTATGAGTAAAAATACCAATGCAGCCGTTGTCGATACGATGTTAAGACGTTCACTTTTAGCTTTAACAGATGCGGGTTCAGCCTCTGAGAGTTGGGATGCCCTGTTTCGGTTCTATAATATCAATCATGGCAAAGGCGATGTAGGTTATTCTAGTCAGGAGGTAATTCTTATTAAGATCAACTGTACTTCAGCGTATGGAGGTTTAACAGATGGACGATTTAATGCTGACCTTGGTAGAACTGATCATCTTGCAGTAAATGACTTTGTAGCCGAGACGAATCCTTATGTGGTACTTGCTGTAGTCAGACAGTTAGTCGAGGTTGCGGGCGTCCCGGAAGGCAATATATATATAGGCGATCCTGCAAGAAATGTCTATAAAGAGTTCTACGAAATATGGCACAGTAAGTACCCGGGTATTCATATTCTTGGGAATAATTTGATTCATTCTGAGATTGATCTGTTGGGTCTCAATAGGACTCCCGTGGCGGTAACATCAACGGATAGAGTTTTTTGGTCTGATAAAGGGTCAGCTATGCCCGATGCCTTAACTGATAAGTTATTTACCATCTTTGATAATGTAGCCTATATTATTAACATTCCTACGATGAAGGCTCATTCAACAGGCGGTATTACGATTGCAGCAAAAAACCATTTTGGCTCATTTACCCGAACCTGGGCACTTCATTTACATGACGGGCTAATGGGAGGGTATGATGCTCCAACAAGGCTCGGTTATGGTCTTTATAGGGTTCAAACCGATATCATGATGCATAAATTATTAGGTGGTAAGAATCTGCTTATTGTGGTTGATGCTTTGTATCCTAGCGATGATGCTCAAGGAGTACCGGCTAAATGGGTCTCCTCTCCGTTTAATAATGGTTGGTGTTCTTCCCTGTTTTGTTCACTTGATCCTGTTGCTGTGGAGTCGGTTTGTCATGACTTTCTGAGAACGGAGTACAATGGATCAACCATAGCTACAAGTCGCCCGAACTGGGACGGTGTCGATGATTACCTTCATCAGGCAGCAGATTCATCTCTCTGGCCTGTTGGGATTAAGTATGACCCGGATAATGATGGGATATTAATTGCTTCTCTCGGAGTTCATGAACATTGGAATAATTCTACTGAAAAACGGTATTCCAGGAATCTTGGAACCGGTACAGGAATAGATCTTTTTAAAGTGTTCGAGTCAAATGTCGGCATAGAAGATATAAAAGGGTCAGAGCTTATTTGTTATCCCAATCCTACAAGAAACATAGTTCGGGTCAATTGGAGAGGGCATCAATCTTACAATTGGGTTGTTCTGAGTATGTCTGGCACTCAGGTATTGAGTGGTACGAGTAACGCCGAGGTAGACCGTACTGGTCAGCCAATTGGGGTGTACGTGCTTAGACTATCAGATGGAAATGGTAAACAGAATATAAAAATTAGTAAAAATTGAGGATGAAGGCTATATGGGATCGGGTTTATCCTTGCGTTAAGGTAATGTAACTCTATCTTTGCAGTTCAATCTTAGAAAAATCATAAAATCATGAAGACACAAGTAGAGAGTCTAACGAAAAAGGATTTGTATAAAGTTCTGCTTCTTGATCTGGTAGCAATTGTTTTTGTCTATTTTATTCCGGCTCTTTCTCATCTAACAGCCTTGCCGTTTTATTTGATAGAGCCAATGAGAATCATGATCATTTTAGCAATGGCTCATACAAATCGTTCCAATGCAATGGTATTAGCACTTACACTTCCACTTTTCTCATTTGCGGTATCAGGGCATCCAGAACTTCCCAAAGTGTTCTTGATGATGTTTGAGTTAGCATTAAGTGTTGGCTTATTCTATTTTTTAAAGCGTTTTTTAGCTAATACGATCGTTGTAGCCTTAGTGAGTATCATAGCTTCTAAGATGGTTTATTATCTTTTAAAGTATGTTCTTATTTCTTCTGCATTATTAGACATGAGTTTGATTTCTACTCCTATCTGGATTCAATTATTAACCAGTTCTGTTTTTGCTCTCTATTTATGGGGGGCTATTGACTATTTTGGAAAGAGACAGAAGGTAAAATAGTTCAATCAGAAAAGAATATTTCTAATAGATAAACAAAGAGACCATCAAGAAATTTTGATGGTCTCTTTGTTTTTTGGCCGAGTTAAGAGTCGAAGAACTATTCGGCCTGTTCAGAAGGGTCAGACTTTGCTGACTATTATCTTCTCAAATATCTCCTTCTGATATCTTGAATAACCTAAACGCACGTATGAAAACGAAATTCTTTTCTGAAGAGTCTCATTGGGTAAGCAATTATCTATCAATTCTCTTAATAATGCTCTGTTTCCCGCTGCTAATCCTCAGGTAGAGTTTATCTCCTAATTCTTCAGGCAGTTGTATTTTTCTGTCATAGCCACCGGTACTTTGAACTATCTCTTCATGATAGAACTGTTTCCCATTATCATCAAATAGTTTTACAGTAAGTTTTTCTCCATAAGGATATTCAAAAGAGAGAGAAAGTTTATCGCCAAAGTGAGAGAAGCGAGCTTTTAACTCTTCTAATCCCATAGGGCTAAAGCTTTTTGCCGGCTTTAGATCGCTTTTCTTCAATCTATCGATCTCCTCTTTTGAGAGGTCGGAGATGGATGAACCGGTGCCAGGTCTATAATAGTTATGAACTTGAGGTTGAGGACTTCCGTCGCCTTTCCACATGAAGTGATTTCTAGGTGCTTTTATTGGATGTGGAGGGACTGGCATGTTAAAATGCATATCCTTTATAATTTTAATGGTATCGCCTTCTTCATTAACGAAAGTAGTATCCATATCCTTCATCCCCGGGAAAGACATTATCATGGCTAAAGCAGTATCGCTCATGAAAGGATCGAAGTGGAAGGCCATTTGGTTAAAGGGCATCTCTTCTTGTTCAGGTACTTCGAATTCTTCTATTTCAAAGTCGCCTGGCATTCCCGGCACACATGGCATCATTTCCATTCCATTAAATGCCCCATTTCCATCATCGTCAAACTCAAACTTAAAGCAGTGAGGAGTTTTGATATAAAGGATGTTCTTTGAATTTGAAGTATCTGCTTTCATAGAAAGAGCAGAGTCTGATGCCATTGAAATGATGATCTTTTTAGATTTCAAAGATATTTTTGCATCTTTACTAGTAGTATCAGCAGTTGTAATCTGGTAAGTTCTTACCTTCTTTTTCCCTGACTTATCATTTTTATTAGTATAAACGATGACATTTTTCTTCACTTTAAGAGTGTCTTTCGGGGAGTTTCCTGAAGTTGCTGAAGCCGAAGATTGGGCAGATAACGTTCCTGCAATTAGAACGAAGGATATGCCTAAGAGGCAGCGATTAATCCGATTCATAGTTTGAGAGGTTTAAGGTGTTGATGCAAGGCTACCCGCTATTTGAAACTAAAAAAGTTAACACCTGGTTAAAGCAGGTTAAGGAAGGGTTAAAGTAGTGCTAACACTGTTTAGATTGCCTAATTTTGAGCCATGAAGAAGAATTTCATAAGAGCTATTATTATTATTTCTGCCATCTCATTGGTTGGGATCGTAGCATTACAGTTCGTTTGGATTAGGAATGCAATTCAGCTTCGTCAGGTTCAATTTGATCGTGATGTTAAGCAGGCTCTCTCTGAAACCGTTGCTCAGATAGCCGAAAATCAGGAGATGTATCTGTTGCAAAGAAGGATGCAGTGGTTAGGTAGTATGGATTCGGCTATTAGAAATCAACAATTAACGGCTTACAGTTCAAAGGATAATCCTATGCAGCCGGGTGAATTGCCTCCTCCTAACAAGCCAAGAAGACGTGAACGACCAGCGCCGCCTCAACCCCCTTCTATGAATCAGACCTTTATAATGAGCTGGCAACAATATGGTTCATCTTCATATAATGGAGACTCAGTCTCGGTGTCCTATAATATCAACGGACATCGGGTTCAATTTACAGTTCCTCAAGGTGAACAGGAGGCCATCTTTGAGCAATGGTTTGATCCTGCTAATACATCTATGGATCAATTGTTTATTCCAAACCAGGAGAGATATAGACTCGAAGATTTTCCCCCGGTTGTTGGATTACAAACGGATAGGGATTTTGTAATAGGTCGGTCGAGTGGTTCAAAGTTTAAATCGAAGGATAACGGTGCTTCGAACACTGAGATGAGAAAGCTGGAAGCACAAATTAAGAGACAGGATGAGGTTCTTAGAAAGATGGTCGCTGAGGTTCAGAGTCTTCAGCAGCCTGTGCCTGTAACGATTGACCTACCTAGTACTAATGCTCTTCTAATGCGCAATCTGAGCAACAGAGGGATAAGTCTTCCTTTTGAATATGCGATAATCACAGGAGAGGCTGATACAATCTCGGCTTCACGTCATTTTGCAAATCAAAGTGATGAAGTTACAACCTTCTCAACCGAGCTATTTCCTCAACGATTTATGCAGTATGGAGATAAACTTTTACTGCGTTTTCCCGGAAGAGATAGGTATCTTATGGCCAATGTCTCGTGGATGCTCGGGGGCTCTGTACTGTTTACTGTTCTAATGCTTTCAGCCTTTGTAATTGTGACATGGCTGATGTTAAGGCAAAAGAAATTATCAGAGATGAAGACTGACTTTATCAATAATATGACCCATGAGTTTAAAACGCCTATCGCAACAATTAGCCTTGCTACTGATGCAATTACCAATCCCAGAGTCATTCATGATCCTGATCAGATAAAGTATTTTAGTCGCGTAATTAGAGAAGAGAATCGACGAATGAACCATCAGGTAGAAGGCATACTTCAGATGTCACTACTAGAGAAACATGACTTTAGAATTAATCTTATCCCCAGTGATGCCCACGATCTAATCGCTCGTGCCATTGAACACATATCTCTGCAAATTGAGAAAAGACATGGTGAGATTACTTTTGACCCAAGTGCCGAGGAGGCGGAGATTAAGGCCGATGAAATCCATTTTATTAATGTTCTTTATAATCTGCTGGATAATGCCAATAAGTATTCAGCGGATAAACCTCTGATCAATGTCTCAACTTCTAATCAGAATAATTTCTTCGTTATCTCCATCTCTGATCAGGGTATCGGAATGAGTAAAGAGACTCAACAACATATCTTCGAGAAGTTCTACAGAAAACCAACTGGGAATGTGCATAATGTAAAGGGCTTTGGCCTCGGGTTGAGCTATGTTAAGGCTATTGTTGAGTCTCATAACGGATTTATTTCAGTTGAGAGCGAAGAGGGAAAAGGAAGTAGATTTACAATTAAAATACCTTTGTGTACAGAATTAACCGGTGCCGGAAATTAGTCTTCTGTAGATACTTTTCTAACCGATGTTTTTTGATAATGAAAATGATGATTAAGCTATGAATAATACAACGTATACAACTAATGTGTTTCTGGTTGAGGATGACCTGAATTTCGGAACTATTCTTAAATCATATCTGGAACTACAGGATTTTAGTGTCACTTGGGTTAGTGATGGTAAAGATGCTGTTCCAGCCTTTTTAAAAGGTCAGTATGATATCTGTATACTTGATGTAATGCTTCCTCATGTTGATGGTTTTACCATTGGTAGAACTATTCGTTCAACCCACCCTCAGATTCCAATGATCTTTTTAACCGCTAAGAGCCTTAAAGAGGATATTGTAGAGGGTTTTAAATCGGGAGCCGATGATTATATCACAAAGCCGTTTGATAGCGAGGTTCTGCTCTATAAGATGAGAGCTATCCTGAAAAGGAATAGTGATTCAATGTCAAAACAGAAGCAGACGATCTTCAATATTGGTAAGTTTACTTTTGACGCTAACCTCAGAACTATCGGAATTGGTGATGATCAGAAACGAATCTCTCCCAAAGAGGCCGAATTGCTGCGTCTTCTCTGTGTCGAAATGAACAATATCCTTCCGCGAGAACTTGCTCTTCGCACGATTTGGGGTGATGATAACTATTTTACAACCCGGTCAATGGACGTTTTTATTAGTAAACTAAGAAAGTATCTCAGCGAAGACCCTGCCATTGAGATTGAGAACATCCATGGAACAGGATACAGGTTACGGTTAAATAATCTCTAGTAATCAGTGTGAGAGTGGTGCCGATGGCTGTTAGCTGTTGGCTGCTAGCAGTGGGTTTTATGCTTTAAGGGATTCAAGGATTCAAGGATTCAAGGATTCAAGGATTCAAGGATTCGAAATTCACCCAGATGGGGGGAATGCTTAAAAAATACCTAGTCGTGGAGGAGTCTAATTTAAGGAGATTTCTTTTGCGAACTGTGTGATTACCGCTCTCTTTGTCTTGTGATTTTCATAGAAGGAGATGAATGCCAGTAGATGTTCTCTTTTAGCTATAAAGGTTGAATGAAGAACCTCAACAGATACTCCTCCTTTGTGTGTAGTCTCCAAGAAGACTAATCGGCCCATTAACTCTTGCTCATTATGTTTTATGCGATCAACCCTGACGGAGAGTCTTTTATACTTATGCTTTTGTGTGGTAGTTATATGATTCCCAAATTTTAACGAATAGGAGAGAGAGTTGCCATCAATAGTGAATAACTCTCTACCGAAAAAGTACCAACCAAAGAATCTAAACAGAACTAACATCGTTAGAAGACCTACCACGACCAGAGGCAGAATTATCGTAATAAACTCTTCGTCTTCAGAGATATCAGATATCAGTGCGGAACATAGTAAAATGAATACTACGTAAAGAAGAACAACAACCCTTCCCTGTTTCTCTCTGCCTGATTTGATAATAACCCATACTTTTCCCTCCTCTTCACCAAAACTTAGCCGATTAGTCTCTTTTCTCTCTGACATTTGTTTGGGTTTAATTTCCTTTTTACGGATTAGACCGATTTGATACCACTTTAGCACCACAAATATATTGAAATTGCTCTGCCTCTGAATAATGATTTTGCTTTATATATGGCAAATAACTAATCTTAAGCAGAGAGGCTGGGAAGCGGGGAGGCGGGGAGGCGGAGAGGCGGGGAGGCGGGGA
>JAJTBW010000185.1 GCA_021286705.1 Sphingobacteriia bacterium | reverse complement strand
TGCTGGTAATTGTACCACCTGAAATAGCATCAACACCATGAATATCTCCTTCAGGTGCACCACCTTTTACTATCTCAACAGAGGTAAAATTGCCCTTATCATCAAAAATTTGCTTGCCTTTAAACTGCTCCTGAAATCCGGCAGTATTTATTTCAGCTCCTAAACCTGGCGTCTCTCCTTTGTGGTCAAACATAACTCCATTAACGGTATTCATATCTGACTTTAATGAGATATACCCCCAGATTGGGCCCCATAATCCTTTACCACGCAGTTGGAATATATAATTGGTATCCCCACTTTCTGAAACTGCAATATAGACCGGATAATGACGCTTTTCAACCGGCTTCTTGAGTTCTAATGCCAGATCAACATCGAATGCCTTTATGCCTTCAACATCTGCACCCTGGACATCGGTAACAGTTGAACCAACGATTATCTTCTCATATTGGCTTTGTGCCTCTTTTGGAGTAGCTACAACGTTAACAGAAGCCAGTATATTCTGCATCTTTTCAATACGAATATTGTTCTCCTGTGCAGGTCTTAACTGTATTGCGACGATTGTCAGTGCCACGGCGACCACCAAAACCATGATGATCGAGTATATAAAAATATATCTATTACTATGCATATTCAGCCTCCTTTATGATTTAACGGCCACCTTGGCTCTCTTCAATCTCTTAGAGATATTGGCCTGTACAACATAATAGTCAATTAACGGAGCAAATGCATTCATCAACAGTATTGCCAGCATCGTTCCTTCCGGATATGCCGGATTAAACACCCTGATCATGATCGCAAACATTCCAATTAAGAAACCATATATCCACTTACCCTTATTGGTTTGTGCACCTGAAACAGGATCGGTTGCCATAAACACAATACCAAACAGGAAGCTTCCCATCATGATCTGTGTCAAAGGATCAATCTGCATATAGGCATTAGCTGCTGCTGCATTAAATATCAATGACATGGTCAATCCTCCTAAAACACCAGCCAACATGATCCTCCAGCTACCAATACCGCTGACTAATAAGATCAAAGCTCCTAATAGAATTGCAATCTTTGATGTCTCACCTATTGAACCAGGTATCAATCCGAAGATTAATTCATGTAATGACGGAATCTTATCAATTTGTCCGGATGCCGCCAATCCTAATGGAGTAGCACCCGAAAAACCATCAACGATACCCGTTTTATCTGACATACCGGCAATCCAAATGGTATCACCTGTAATCTTAGCCGGATATGCAAAGAAAATAAAGGCACGAGCCAACAATGCCGGATTAAAAACATTCATCCCTGTCCCACCAAATGCCTCTTTGCCTATGACTACCGCAAAAGCAGTTGCAACTGCAACCATCCATAGGGGTACATCAACCGGCATAACTAATGGAATGAGCATACCAGAAACCAGGAATCCTTCATTTACCTCATGACCTCTGTATTGAGCAAAGATAAACTCAATCCCAAGACCGGTAACATAAGATACTACGACAATCGGTAACACCTTCATTAAACCAAATCCGATAATCTCCATGAATGAAGCCTGCTCACCAATTGAGGCATAATGCAGATATCCTGCATTATACACGCCAAACAGTAAGGCAGGTATCATAGCCATAACCACCACACTCATCGTACGTTTTAAATCGATAACGTCACGAATGTGGCTGCCGCGCTTTGTTGTTGTGTTCGGAACAAACAGAAAAGTCTCAAATGCATCAAATGTGCTGTGAAACTTTGCATACTTCCCTCCGGGTTGAACGTGCGGCTTTATTTTATCTAAAAAACTTCGTAATGCTTTCATCTCTTCTGATAATAGAAGTTAATTATTATACTAATGCGATTAGCTCATCTCGGCGCGAAGCATATCGAGACCTTCCCGTACTATCGTCTGAATCTCAGTCTTGGAAGTATCTATATACTCACAAAGAGCAAAATCCTCCTCAACCACTTCATAGATACCCAGCTGCTCCATCCCATCAATATCCTTATTGATGATTGCCTTCAACAAATGCATTGGATAGATATCAAACGGAAAGACCTTCTCATATTCTCCGGTCATAACCAATGCCCTCACACCACCATTTAAGTTGGTGTCAAGAACAAACTTCCTACCTGGCATCAACCATGCAAAATAGGATTTAGAGAAACTATGCTTATCTAATCGAGGCATTGCCCATCCTAAGAACTCATAATGGTTGCCTTCCGGAATCACTGTAATCTGTGTGTCATAAAACCCAAGACTACATTGTGAAGCCAACCTAACGCCGGTTAGAACATTACCGCTTATGACCCGATAACCTGTCGACTTAGCATTTGTTGATACCAGGCTTTTGATGCATGAACCTGAGATAAGCTTAAAGTAACCGGGCTTAGCCACTTCGCTGCCAGTTAATGCTACTATCTTTCGTGCATCATACTTGCCAGATAAGAACAATCTGCCAATAATAATCACATCAGCCGGAGATACATGCCAAATTATCTCACCTTTATTGATCGGTGAAATCTGAGCGATTTGTGTTCCTACATTACCTGCCGGATGTGGACCCTCGAATAACGAAATCTCAACATTCTTGGCATTGGTAAAAACTTCACTGTTTTTAACTCCATTCCGAAGATTCAAATATACTTTCCCCGTGGTCATTCGGGTCAGTGCATTCAATCCGGTTTGGAAAGCAGCACCTTCTTCCTTAACTAAAACATTAGAATCGGGAGCTAACGGAGCCGAATCAAAACCTGAAACAAATATCGCTTTAGGCTCATCAGCAGGATTAGCTATAACATTATACGGACGCTGCCTAACCATCGGCCAACATCCAGAAGCAAGCATCTTAGAAACTACTGCCCCTCTCTCTAATTTGAGAGGATCACCGCTTCCAAAATCCTCGAAATCCATGCTCTTATCTGCTACAACGCGTACTTCTTCCAAGACTCGCTTCTCACCACGAACCACGGCAGAGACCCTACCGCTAACAGGAGATGCAAATCTTATATCAGGATTCCGTTTGTCATGGAACAAAGACTGACCGGCTTTCACCTGATCACCCTCTTGAACCATCAACTTTGGAACTATCCCTAGGAAATCAGCAGGACGAAGTGCATACTGGTCAGTGGCATACTCAGAAACTGTTGCAGCTGCTGCGCCGTCCAGTCTGATGTCAAGCCCCTTCCTGATTTTATAAACTTTTGTCATACATTTGAAGGATAGACAGTTAAATATTTATTGATACTGATCTTATAGTTTCGTTCATTCAGTTATTCCCAACTTACTTTTTATTATCCAGTTACAAATTTCGCAAAAACGATCAATATTATTACAACAACTTGAAATAATAATAAGAAATTCTCTTGGTTGTTCTAAAATATGACAAACACAAAAAAGCCACTTATACTATCCAAAATAAACCAAAAATGTTAAAAAATGTTTATGAAATCAACACTTTTCTTAAATGTTTTCGTTTCAGTAACTTTACTTCTTCATTCACAATCTATACGCATGAATAAAAGCCGCGCGACAATAATTGCTATTTTTCTCCTTCTGTCCTCAATTCTATCGGCACAGACTGATTTCTATCAACAAAATGCGCTCAGATATGAGAACAAAATTTATGATGAGAATATTCATACCATTCAGGTCGTCAGTTCAATTGACCCTTATGCTTTGCCTGTCATTCCTCTTTATTCTCATCAAAATCTCACATGTAGCTTCGATGATTTAGAGGGTGGATTAAAAACCTACTATTACACCCTAATTCACTGCGATGCCCGCTGGAATCCTTCTGAATTACAACCTAATGAATATCTAAAAGGATTCGATAATGAGGAAATCAGAGACTATACCTACTCATTTAACACGATAGTCCCCTATACTCACTATTCTTTTACTTTTCCAAATGAAACTATTCGACCAAGTGTATCGGGTAATTTCCTTCTCGTGGTATACCTTGATTCACCAAAAACACCTGTGTTCACACGCAGGGTTATGGTCTCTGAAGAGGCAGGACTGATTAAGGATGCAAAAGCTACCAGAGCACTTGCACCCGAAGAGATGCAGAACTCTCAAGAGGTATCATTTAATCTTCTTGGCTCAAGAATTAACAGCACAAACCCTGACCAACAGATCACCGTATCAATCATGCAGAACCAACGCTGGGACAACCTGCACATGAATGTAAAACCCAGAGTCATGGCTGGCGATGTCTGGCCTTATGAGTTTCTTCCTGATAACGTATTTGAGGCATGTAATGAGTTTCGTGCCATTGACCTTAAAAGTTTCAAATACTATAGCGAAAGAGTTGCTTCAATCGAGAGTAACCAAAATGGTTACGAGATCTGGCTTAGAACCGATAAGCCTAAACTCTTTGGTAATTATATCAGCGACACAGATCTAAATGGCAGAATGATTATCAAGACAGAAGATGGTCGCGATGATAATACTGAAGGTGAATATGCCAATGTGCACTTCTCTCTCGCAATTAACCAACCTTTAGTTGGAGGAAATCTATATCTCATAGGTGAAATGACCGGCTTCAGTATTCAGCCTCAGTACAAAATGACCTATAACTACTCAACGATGCAATATGAGACCACCCAAACGCTAAAACAGGGCTATTACAACTACCTCTATGTCTGGGTGGCAGATGGTGATAAAAAGGGTAGCTGTTATCGGGTTGAAGGAAATTACTATGATGCTCGTAACGAATATAATATCTTCATTTATTACAAACTTATTGGAGGCCGATACGACAGACTACTCGATCTCTATACCCTTCCCTCCCCCTGATTTTAGCCCAGTTTAACTACCTTTGTCAGGAAATGGCAGACTCCTTAAAAATAAATATCATAGGCACAGGTAACTTAGCCTGGAACATGGCCGAGAAACTGCGCCACTCTCGCCATAAGGTAGTCGCTGTCTACGGTCGTAATAAAAGAAAGGCTCTTGAGGTTGCTCAAATTAACCAATCAGTTTCGGTATCATCACTAGCCGATCTGCCTGCAGAGGTCGATCTGACCTTAATTTGCCTCGCCGATAGCATAATCCCTGAGATTGCATCGCAATTAACCTTTCTTAAAGGAATAATCGCACATACTGCCGGTAGCCTCCCTCTTTCGGTGCTCAAACCGGCAGGTGACCATGTCGCAGTTTTTTACCCTCTTCAATCCTTTACATTTGGGGTAAAAGCCGATTGGAATGGAGTCTGGATTTGCCTCGAATCTCAACAACCCGATGACTTACTGATACTTCAAAATGTAGCATCTGAATTATCGCAAGTTTATAAGGTCATTAACTCAGAACAAAGACAAAAGCTTCATCTGGCTGCTATCTTTACAGCCAATTTTACCACCTACCTTCAATCAATTGCCGAAGATATTCTCATTGATTCTAACATCTCATATGATGCAATGATCCCTTTACTTAAGGGGGTATGCATGAAGATTACTGAAATTGGACCTAAAAATTCAATAACGGGACCAGCAGCTCGTGGCGACCTAACTACTATCAACAAGCACTACGAACTTCTCTCTAACCACCCTGAATTCCAAACACTCTATCAATCTTTGACCAATATGATTATTAATCAGGTTCGAAACAAAGAGCTTGAGTAAAGAACAAACACGAAAAACAGAGCAAAATAAAATCTTATATAGAATGAGTAATTATAAAGACCAACTAAGAGATATATCGACCTTTATTTTTGACTATGATGGGGTACTCACTGATGGCAGTGTCTTTGTTTTACCCGATGGGGAGGCTGTCAGAAACGGCAATGTGAAAGATGGGTATGCTATTCAATTAGCTATCAAAAACGGATATAATATAATCATCTTATCGGGAGGTAGATCTGAGTCAATGTACCGTCGTTTGGAGATGCTTAAAGTAACCGATATCTATCTTGGGGTAACAGATAAGTTGGCGGTCTTCGAATCATTTATCAAAGAGAAAGAGATAAACCCTGAGAACATTTTATACATGGGTGATGACATTCCCGATTTCAAGGTGATGCAAAAGGTAAAGGTAGCCTGCTGCCCATCTGATGCAGCTTCAGAAATTAAAGCTATATCCCATTATATCTCACATATGCCGGGGGGCAAGGGCTGCGTCAGAGATATCATTGAACAGGTAATGCGGGTACAGGGTAAATGGATGAATCAGGATGCATTCCACTGGTAAGCCTATTGTTTTTGAGTTTGCGAGATTAATCCGATGGAAAAATCTTCTAATTAGCCTCTTTACGCTGATTTGCATTTCATACTTTGGAATAGGTGAAGCGTACAGAGACTCTGGTCTTATAGCACTGACCCCTCCCCTACAGTTAGTTCTATTGATTGTATCTGTCGTCTTTATCATGGGAGCAGGGTATATCATTAACGACCTGATGGATATTGAGACAGATAGTATCAACTGCCCCAATCGGATGGTGATTAGTAAATCAATATCGCCAAAGGTAGCTATCTGGCTATACTATGTAATGACAGCCGTAGGCGTGGCATTTGGAGCCTACCTCTCTTTTCTGCTAAATCAAACTAGCCTCCTCTTTATTTTCCCCGGTGCTGCACTTTCGCTCTATCTTTACTCATATAGCTTCAAGAATAGCTTCCTTATAGGGAATGTGATTATTGCCTCTTTAACAGCAATTATTCTCTTACTGCCTTGGATTATAGAGGTTCACCAAATAGAGAACTACCCATTAATGCCACCCTCTATCCTTAAGGCTCTGATAGATTCAGGACTAATCTCACTCTTTTTTGCCATTTTCGCATTCCTGACCACCATCATCAGAGAATGGATAAAAGACATTCAAGATATTAACGGGGACTCAATTACAGGTGCATCAACTATGGCCATATCAAGAAGTCTCCGTTTTAATCTCATGGTAATTAGTGTTAGTTCGGTTCTTACAATTGTCCTGATCGTTTTCTTCCAGGCATTTCTATTCTCCAACAACAAACTACTCTCCGCAATTTCTCTACTGGCCCCACAATTTTTTCTAACAAAAGTTATAATAACTCTGATTCACCCAAGTGAAACCATTAATTGGAGCAGACTCTCCAGATTATTAAAGATAGTCATGATCTCCGGCATCGTATCACTTCTTTTTCTGGGTATAAAACTATAATTATGCTTAAAATACCATATACCGTAATACTTGCTTCTAAATCTCCACGCAGACAAGAACTACTCAAAGGGTTAGACATTCCATTCGATATACTCACCAAGGAGACTGAAGAGGGCTTTCCTACAGAACTAAAAGCGGGAGAGATAGCTTTGTTTCTGAGCAAGAAGAAATCGCATGCATTTCTAGATTCCGAGCTTCCAAAAGAGTATCTACTCATTTCAGCTGATACTATTGTGTGGATAAATGACCATGTGATGAATAAGCCTGAAGACCGGGCTGAGGCAATCTCAATGCTAAAGGAGCTTAGTGGTAAGTGCCATACTGTCTACACTGGCTTAACGCTTAGAACTAAGGAGAAAGAAGAATCATTAGTAGCAGAAAGCAAGGTTTGGTTCTCTGACCTGACCGATGACGAGATAAACTATTACATTGATCAATACAAACCCTATGACAAGGCTGGAAGCTATGGTGTTCAGGAGTGGATCGGCTACTGTGCCATAGAAAAGATTGAAGGCACTCAATTCAACGTAATGGGATTACCTGTGCAACAACTCTATAAACTTTTGAAACAGCATTTCAGCTTTTAATGCATCACCGCTTCTCCGCATCCCCCGCCCCTCAAGTTCCTCTCTCATTACTCTCTATATCCTCTATATATCTCCTCAATATCCCCTCTATATCCTCTACCTATGTAGTTCCTATCTTACACGAGTTTATAGGGAGAGGATAGGGAGAGGATAGGGAGAG
>JAJTBW010000184.1 GCA_021286705.1 Sphingobacteriia bacterium | reverse complement strand
AAGAATGCATAAAGCAGTTAACGCTTTACCGTATATAAACAAACCATTTAAAACACCTTTGAAGCAATGCCAAAGATGAAATCAAAATCCGCTGCCAAAAAACGTTTTACGTTCACCGGCACCGGTAAAATCAAGCGCGCACATGCTTACAAAAGTCACATCCTGACTAAAAAGTCAACAAAGCGTAAAAGGAATCTTACCTACAGCGCAATAGTAGACAAAGCAGATGAGGCTAATGTAAAACGTATGCTTGCTTGCTAGTTCTTTAATTGTTAAACTTTACGATCAGCCTTTAAGTTCCATTAGATCTGGACGCTGAAGTAAAAAAATTAATTTTATGCCAAGATCAGTTAATGCTGTTGCCTCTAGGGCAAGAAGAAAAAAGATCCTCAAACTTACCAGAGGACAGTTTGGCCGCCGTAAAAACGTTTGGACCGTTGCCAAAAACTCATGGGAAAAAGGTCAAAGTTATGCTTACCGTGACCGCAGAGCTAAAAAACGTAGCTTCCGCGCTCTTTGGATTGCCCGTATCAACGCTGGTGTCCGTCAGTTCGGAATGTCTTACTCAGCTTTCATGGGTGCTATTCACAAATCAGGAATCGAATTAAACCGTAAGGTTCTTGCTGACCTCGCTATGAACCATCCTGAAGCTTTCAAAGCTATCGTGGATAAGGTAAAATAGACCAAGGTCTACCATACAAAAAAAGAGGCGCTATTTAGTGCCTCTTTTTGTTTTATATAATCCTCTAAGCCCCTATATTTGCCTTTAACCAATACTCGTATACTGTTAAACTAACAAATTGCAAAGGTTTTGAAAACAAAAGAAAGATTCTCGCTGGTGATCGAATGGTTTAAGACCAATATGCCTGACCCAAAGACCGAACTCAACTATAGCTCTCCTTTTCAACTGTTAGTTGCTGTTATTCTTTCAGCCCAGTGCACAGATAAGAGGGTGAATATCATAACTGAGAAGTTTTTTGAAAGATTCCAAAGCCCTCAGGAACTCGCATCTGCCTCTGTTGATGAGATCTTCTCATATATCAGCTCATGTTCCTACCCCAACAATAAAGCCAAAAACCTTCATGGAATGGCCAATAAACTAATTGAGCTATTTAACGGAGTCGTCCCTGAAGAGATTGAGGAGCTTGAAAAGCTTCCCGGTGTAGGAAGAAAAACGGCCAATGTAATAGCCTCCGTTGTCTTCGATAAACCCGCTATGGCAGTCGATACCCATGTCTTTCGGGTGTCAGAAAGAATCGGCCTTACCAGATCGGCTAAAAACCCACTCCAGGCTGAATTGCAACTCATCAAATACATCCCTGAGGAGCTAATACCTAAGGCTCATCACTGGCTTATCCTTCATGGCCGGTATGTCTGTATTGCCAGGAAGCCAAAATGCCTTGAGTGTGGAATCAGCAGTTATTGTAAGTTTTTCCAGAAAAAAGAGGAAAAATAAGAGTACGCATCAGAAACTCAGGATAAGCCTAATAGCTCCTCCAAATCAACAACAATTTATTAGATTACTGTGGCAGTATAGGATAAAATCTTACTGAGCCTCCACTAATATCAGAATAATTACTTTTTTCCTAGCTTAATTAACTGCAATGCCGTCTCTGCTGGAGAGAGATTAGTGGAGTCAAATAGAAAGATATCTTTATTTTCCCTCTGATTAATAGAGTGGAAATAGGCTTTATCATAATAGGGCAGAACAGTTGCAACCACCGCCGATAGGTTATTGGTTTCCAATGCTTCTAGGGCATAATTGATTTTATCTCCCCCTACCCTTCTCACGAGTGATTTTAACGCTTTCTCTAGTTCAAGCTTCGGATATAGTCCATATTCAGCAACCAGATAATTAATCCTATTCTCCAAAGAAGAATCGATCCTAATCATCGGCGCAGCCTGCATCTGTTTAAAGAATTGTTCAGGGATAAAGCAGGAACCGACATGACGACTCTCATCCTCAACCCATATTCTCTGAGATGGGTCTTGATCATGTAACCTTTTAAGTTCAAAAGCCAGTTTATTCTCAAAGAACTCGACAGAAGGTTGGGGAGGCTGCCCGAGTGCTCCAAAGGCTGATCCCTTGTGGTTAGCCAACAATTCAAGATCAATAACGGCTTCGCCATGTGAAGCAAGTTCAGCAAGGATAATAGTCTTTTTAGTGCCAGTAGTGCCTCCTAAATTTATAAGGTGAAAGTCGCTGGAAAAGAGATTTAAAACCTCAGTACGATAAGCTTTATATCCACCTTTTATCAGGTTAACCTTAAACCCAGCAGTCTCAAAGAGCCAAGCCATGCTATTCGACCGCATTCCGCCTCGCCAGCAATACAGCGTCACAGGGTTACAATAAGATTGTGGCTTAGAAGGATCGAGCGAATAAAACTTGTTATAGAATCTCTTAAGCAACTTGACTTTGTCAGCCAAAGTAGGTCCAACTAATTCAAGACCTTTTAAGACGGCTGCCTCCTTACTCTGTTTATGATAAACAGTCCCTACGATCGCCCTGCCCTCATCATCGAAAAGTGGGATATTAACAGCTCCGGGGATATGCCCCCTTTCAAATTCTGAGGGGGTTCTAACATCGACAACAAGGTCGGGTGACCCTATCAGGTAGTCTGCCGCCAAAGTGGTCTGAGGCATCGTATTTCGACTAATTTGAACCTCTGATAACTAGAATTGATCCTTTGAATTTCTCTTCATGGAATCTACCAAAACAACGTAAAGCAAAGAAATAGGTACCATCAGAGACACCTGCTCCATCCCAATCGTTTTGATAGTCGTTAGACTCAAAAACCTTTCGTCCATGACGATTATAGATGGCTAGCTCCATCCTCTCATAATATCTTAAAAGCTTAGGCTGACTTACAGCGCTTTTGTTGTCAACGGTAATAACCAGAATATCATTATATCCATCGCCATTCGGAGTGATTACAGTCGGAACCGTTACTTCAGGTTTCTTGATTGGAACAGACAAGAGAATAGTAGTATCGCATCCGTTGTTAGAAATTGTCCATAATTTAACCTGATAGTCTCCTTGCCCCGCCTCGAACTTCTCATTAGCAGAGGTAAAAATATGGGCGGGTGACATCTCAATCGACTTCGACGAATCAGGCTCACCAAAGTTCCATTGCCAGGAAGCAATTGGTTCACCATCGGCTATCAGTTCGCTGATATTTGATAAAAACTGAATCTTAGGGTTCTCAACATAGACTGTATCAAAATCTTCATCCATACTAGCCTCAACATGCGGAGCAGGTGTTATTCGTACGAAATAGGTATCATTATACCGACATCCCTTAGCATCAAGAATAGACACTTTATGTTCCCCTTCACGCAATCCGAAAACCACCGTATCAGTTCCAGGATTCATAAAACCACCATTCCAGTTGATTGAATAAGGCGGATTTCCGGCAGTAATATGGGCAGCATATCTACCTTTATCATCACCAAGGCAACCTGCTACTAGTTGCTCGAGCGTGTATTTAATGTTTTTTGTTGAAATAGTAACAGACCCATCATTAAGAGACAGTGTCTCACCTATGCCCGACTTCATGATTGAGGTCTGTGCTGCATCCCAGTTGAGGGCTGCTATGCCCGGTTGTTTTAATGTAAAATGGAGATAAACTAACCAACCATCACCAAATTTCAGAGAGGTTCCGGGATAATCCCAGTTTAGAGTAACTTGTCCGGTGGAGGCAACAGAGGTAACGGGTTGAGCCCTGAAAATCCTGTTTTGAAGTTCAATAGAATCGAAAGTTAAAAGCGTCGGGTCATATGTGAATACCAGGCTGAACTTGGTAACATCCCAAAAATTGGTGGTATTAACAGGAACGATCAAAGTATCGGGTGAACATGCTAACCTTGTTGGGAGACTCAGCGAAATTTGTCCTTCTGCCTTATTGCTGTACAATGTAACCAATAGCAACAATACTGGCATAAATATTTTAAATCCTAGCTTTTGATTCATAATTATTCTAACCGTTTACAGGTTCGGCGAAGTTAAGAAAAAATGAGGTATAACTTTCGTGCAGATACTAAAGAACGTTGATATCTTGAAGATGTTGCCTTACAGAGGGTTTGATTTAAACAAAGAAGCTTAACTTAACCCCGTTAATGACTCAACTCTATCAATAACGGCCACCTCTAAGCATCTGCAAAGTACAGTCAAGCACAACCTCTATATTACGCTCCTTAAGTTCATTCATTAATTGGTAATTCTCGCTCCCTGGATTAAAGATTACTCTTTTGACGCCTCTAAAGAGCATCTCTTTATAAGGCTCTTGATTCTCATGGCTTAGATACATTGTTACGGTATGAATAGGAACAGTGGTGTCCCAGCTTGTAGAGATTGGTGTCCCCTCAATCTCACCAATGCTTCTTCCAACACAATAGACTTTATAGCCATATTCCTTTAACATTATTGTTGCAATATTGGAGTAACGACCATGCTTAGGACTCGCTCCCAGAACCAGTGTAATATCTTCTTTATTCATAAGTTTTCAATAGAACAATAAAGATAGTGAGAATCTCAAGAGGTAATCATGAGACAGGATGTTTCAAGATACCCGGAGCAGGATACAGAGAACATGCTTTTTGGTAACTTTATCAAAAAATAGATGACCGATGTTGGAATCATTGTACATTCACTTTCTCAAGTACCCGTCGATTAGCACAGATACCCGAACTCTTAAAAGCGGAGATATCTTTTTTGCGTTGAAAGGAGATAATTTCAATGGTAATCAGTATGTCTCGAAGGCATTGGAAATGGGGGCATCTCTATGTGTTTGTAGTGAATCACAACCTTCTGGCCCTGATAGGATCATGGTTGTTGATGATGTCTTAGTAACACTCTCTCAGTTAGCAACCTTGCATCGGGAAAGATCAGAGATCCCGGTGATTGGCATTACCGGCAGTAATGGAAAAACGACGACCAAAGAGTTAGTTAGTACGGTTCTTTCCTCAACCTATTCAACTCATTTCACAAAAGGGAATCTAAACAATCATATTGGTGTACCACTAACGCTTCTACAGATTAATGCGGATCATCAGTTTGCCGTTGTTGAGATGGGCGCAAACCATCAAGGAGAGATAAAGTACCTCAGTGAGATTGCAAAACCCGACTATGGCTTGATTACTAATTGTGGGAAAGCACATCTTGAAGGATTTGGAGGGTTTGAAGGGGTCATACAAGGGAAGACCGAGCTATATAGATATCTGGCCAGTCGCGAGGGATTGCTTTTTGTAAATGGGGATGATCCACTTTTATTAGATAAGAGCAAAGACCAAGCTCGAATTAGATATGGCAAAGACTCATCCTGTGAGGTGAGGGGTAAAATTACATCCACTGGACCGATGTTGGCATTCTCCTTCTATATCGGGGATAAAGAATGGCCTATAAAAACTAATCTGGTAGGAATCTATAATTTCCCTAATGCCATGGCGGCGGTAGCCATCGGGTTACACTTTGGAGTTCAACCCGCTGAGATCGTGAAAGCCATTGAGGGTTATGCGCCATCAAATCACCGTTCACAATGGGTAGATACAGGAAATAACCAGGTGGTAATTGATGCCTACAATGCCAATCCTACCAGCATGGAGGCAGCCTTAAACACCTTCTCAAATATTGAAAGTGATCGTCGCAGACTGATCATCATGGGTGAGATGAGAGAACTTGGGATTGAAGGCATAGAAGACCATAGGCGATTGGCTGCATTAGCCAGTGAGATTAAGGGCTGTCGGGTAATAATGGTCGGTGAGGGTTTTAAGGCTTTTGCACAAGAGTGGTACCCAACCTCAATAGAGCTGTTAGATGAGCTTAAGGACAATCCTGTCAAAGAACATTTAATCTTGGTAAAGGGGTCACGGGGAAACAGGTTGGAGATTATCCTTCCTGCCTTATAGCCTGTTTTCTTCACCACACACTGTGATTAAATAAAGATAGTTTGAATAGAAATTGAGTATGATTGATACAAAGAATCCTGTAAGAGTCTTGGGATTGATGTCGGGCACCTCACTGGATGGTTTGGACATTGCGTTATGTGAGTTCAGACAATCAAACAGATGGGAATATAAGATTATAGAAGCCAAAACGTATTTATATACTGAGGAGTGGCATGATCGGTTGCAGCATCTTCACAATACTTCTGCCGAAGTTTTTGCTGAAACAGATAGTGCCTATGGTAGACTTTTAGGGGAATATGTCTTATCATTTTTAGAAGAATTTCACTTGAATAATAATGGATTAGTCGAAAGACCAATCCTTGTTGCCTCGCATGGACATACGATCTTTCATAACCCAGCGATGAGATTTACATCTCAGATAGGAGATGGTGCGGCTATAGCATCTATAAGTGGGTTACCAGTGGTGAGTGATTTCAGGCGGGGAGATGTAGCTTTGGGAGGCCAGGGTGCTCCATTGGTTCCTATAGGCGATGAGCTCTTGTTTGGTGAATTGAGCGGCTGTCTTAATTTAGGAGGGATTGCAAATGTGAGCTTTTTAAGAGATGGTATACGCACCGGATGGGATATCGTTCCTGTAAATATGGCATTAAATTACATCTCAGGATTTAAGGGGCTGGAGTATGATCGCAATGGTGATTTAGCCAGAGGTGGTGTTATCATAGATAAACTTTACGGTCATCTGAATGAATTAGACTTTCTCAAAATGGCTCCTCCAAAGACATTGGGACGAGAATGGTTTAACTACAATGTAAAACCGTTAATTGATATCTATCGTTCTTCTCCTGATGATCTACTGGCAACACTGACCTGCTGGATAGCTGATGTACTTTCTACTGAATTAAATAGTCATTTTAAGGAAGGGCAGTCCATTCTTTGCACCGGAGGAGGAGCCCATAATGGATATCTTATTTCATTATTAAAAGATAAGACCCTCGCAGAGGTAGTCGTTCCAGATCACTTAGTGATAGATTACAAAGAGGCACTAATTTTCGCTTTCTTAGGATTACTACGTCTAAATGAGCTTCCAAATAATGTTCCTTCATGCACAGGTGCATCGAGAGGTGTAAGTGGAGGAGCAATCTATCTGCCCTAGGAAAGCTTATGAATAAGACTGTTAATTAAGTTGGCTCGACGAATCACAGAAAAAGGAAAAGGCTGCCTCGAGATTATCGAAGCAGCCTTTTATAAATCACGAGGATTTAACGATTATTTTTGAGATTTAAAGGCGTCGAAATCGAAGACCAGAGTAAATCTGAGGGTATTATCAAGAGGGCTTTTGTTTGTCAGAGAGACAAGATAAGAGAAGTCGAGACCAAAGACATTATAGCGAAGGCCTGCACCGAAGGTCACGAACTGACGGTCACCTTTATCAGCACTTTCGTGGTGGTAACCAGCGCGGACAGCAAACTGTTTGCAACACCAAACCCTTTATCCAGAAAAGCAAACTTAGCAGGATTCCAGTGCATTGAGTTCACATCATGCTCTGAGGCAACCCCAGTTTCACCCATTGAGCCGCCACGAGCGTCAGGTGCGATTAGGAAAAAAGGCACCTCAGCTGTTATTGTCATCTCCTGACTTCGACACTTTTATTGAGCATGTTTTATATAACACTGATAAACAATAACCTAAAAACACAAGGACACTCTTTTGGGTGTCCCAGAGTAAAATTAACCCATTTTGTGCCGTTGCCAGCAGCTAATAGCCAGTAGCCAATTGTTGAATTTTGAATCGCAGATTACATTTAACCACTAAAAACACGAAAAACACGAAAGTCTTCTTCTAACCGTTTTTATGCCTTTCGTGGTTCCTTACTTCTTTTTAACCACAAAAAACATGTAACCACAATGTTCTTCTTCTAGCAGTTTTCGTGCCTTTCGTGCCTTTCGTGGTTTAATTGATCTACATAATGCAATACGATTCGATCATCTTTAATGGGTGTTTCAGCCTGCGTAGCCAGCAGCTAATAGCCAGCAGCCAATTGTTGAATCTTGAATCGCAGATTACATTTAACCACGAAAAACACTAAAAACACGAAATTC
>JAJTBW010000183.1 GCA_021286705.1 Sphingobacteriia bacterium | reverse complement strand
TTAAGGAAACTGAAAAAAGTACCCTAACTAGGTTTTAGAGAATGATTAGGGTTTAATTAATTCAATTACTCATTACCTTCAAATGGTATGTCAGTCGTTTTGTTATATAGGGTAGTATTTGCATTAGGCGGTCAGTTGATCTTTAATTTTGAAGCGGATACTGCTTCGCAATATCATATAGCTGAGGGTGGTTTTGTTTGTGAAGTCCTTTTTCTCACGAGAATGACCTTTGTTGTTTTTTTACTTAAAAACAACTTCGATTCTCTTATCTGCAAATCTAATTTCTAAATTTCGATAAATTTTCCTTTAACCATAGACTATGATGAAAGATTAAAATCGCTATATCACCTGCATTATGTTACATTCGGTAAACTCCTTCTTTTCTTAATCTATCAATTCCTTGTTGTCTTGTTTTTGGAATGCCTGTTTCATTATGATTCTGTTTTTCGTGATGTTCTAACACTTTACCAAAGAAATCTATACAATTACAAATCATTCTGCTACATAATTTCTTTCATGGCAAATATTGTATATATTGCATGCTGTTTACCCTGAATGAAACTTACAATACGGCCAGACAGAATGGATACACATTTAAACGTACCCCCGGTTACTGATGATACACTGATTGCTCTTCTTGAAAATAATGTATCGAGGTTCGGAGATAAACCTGCGGTACAGGCAGTAGATACTACTTTATCTTATCGTGCCTTTTATAGTCGGGTTTTATTGTTAGCCATTAAACTGGAGGAGAGCGGATGCCAGCCAAAATCACATATTGGCATTATGATGGATCGTTCGATGGAGATGGTGGTTGGTATCTTTGGAATCTTAAAGCATGGTTGCTCTTACGTCCCTACAGATCCTTCTTATCCCGATGGTCGGATTAAAAGTCTCTATTCTGATGCTCAAGTAAACTACATTGTTACCACTGCAGCTTTAAAGGACAGAGTTGAGAGTTTAGGATTTATTGCGATTGTTGTTTCAAAAGAGTCTCCACTCGTCGATAGTGTTGAATCTATCTTGAAAAGCTATACCCACGTGGATGTATTGGCTGATGATACTGCTTATGTTCTGTTTACCTCTGGTTCTACTGGTACCCCAAAGGGGGTTGAAATAGCACACCATTCGGTGGTTAATTTAGTACAATATATACAAGATCGATACCCTATTACTGGAACGGATAAGGTTTTGTTTAAGTCACCCTATACCTTTGATGGATCAGTCTGGGAGTTATTTGGATGGCTTCTTCCGAATGCAACTCTTTTTATTGCACCTCCGGGAGCAGAAAAAGATCCGGGTGAGTTGATCCGGATAATAGAGAAGTATAATATTTCATTTGCCTTTTTTGTTCCTTCAATGCTTCAGGCTTTTCTTGATTTTGCAAAGATTAGCAAGGCTTCAGAGAGATTAAAGTCGATGAAATGGGTTTCAGTAGGAGGGGAGGTTTTACCTGTTCCGTTGGTTTCTCTTTTTTATCAGGTTTTTAATAGCCAATATGTGGGTCTGTTTAATGTCTATGGGCCGACTGAAACAACGGTATATGCTACCACTTTTCTCTGCAAGGGTGATGAATCTTATGATAAGATTCCTATAGGGGAGAGTGTAACCGGTGACTACATCTATATCCTTGATGCCAATATGCAACCTGTTGCAGATGGAGCAGAGGGCGAAATCTTTATTGGTGGAAGAGGGGTTGGTAAAGGATATCTCAATAGACCTGAGTTAACAGCTGAACGATTCCTAAATGACCCCTTTAATCCAGGCGGTCTGATGTATCGAACTGGTGACCTTGGTAGAAAAATCGGAGATGACCTATACGACTTTATCGGCCGTTTAGATTTTCAGGTTAAGCTTCGTGGGCAGCGTATTGAGCTTGGAGAAGTTGAACATGCAATCAGATCACATCCCTTTATAAAGGAGTGTTGTGTTCTTTACTCTTCAGATAGAAATGGTGATCCTGCTCTTATTGCCTATTTAATTCAGAATCCAATTGAAACAGTTGAGCAAGATCAATTGGTGATTGAATTTTTAGGTAGAATAGAATCGTTATTGTTAAATAAGAGTCAATGGACGGTTCTTACGGCGGATATTAAAGATCTGCTAAATACTATATTAAATAGAGATCTCCCGCAATATATGCTACCGGCTGAGTTTGTCTTGGGTGATGAATTCCCGTTAAGCCACCACGGTAAGATTGATAGAAAGGCACTTCCTGCGATCAGGCAACTAATCACACAGGAGATACCTGTTGATGCATTCATGCCGAAAGATGCGGATGAGGAGCAGCTCTATGTGATCTGGAAGGAAGAACTGGGACGCGAACATATCAGGCAAGATGAGTCTTTCTTTGATGCTGGCGGACATTCTCTTAAGGCTGTAAGGGTTATTACTAAAGTAATGGATTTGTACGGCGTTGAGATTCCGGTAAAATGGTTCTATGATGAATTGACGCTTCCTCTCTTCTGCTCAGAAGTAAAGAAACTAATTCAGAGTGTGGTGGCTCAATTACCTCCCTTAATTTCTGAGCCCTCCAGAAAGCGTTATCCGTTATCACCTGCAATGCGGGAGTTATGGTTTGTTAATATGCTTGATGAGTCAGGTATTACCCGAAATATCCAAATTGAGTTTGTAATTAATGGTGAACCTGACCGACATAAGGTTGAGCAGGTGTTAAATACCATGATCTCAACAGAGCCGCTGTTTAGATCGGTATTCCCCCTTGATGGTGACGAGCCTAGTCAGTTTATCAGGGAGGTAGGCGTTTTGTTGTTTGAGGAGGTTGATTTATCGCATTTGAGCCATGATAGCCTTGATCTTGAGTACAAAAAGGTTAATACTTTAAACGGCCGTTATAAGTTTGATTTATCGAAACTGCCTCTGCTGAAGTTTTTATTGGTGAAGGTGGGTGAAAGAGATTATCGGTTATTAATGACTATCCACCATCTGATTTTTGATGGATGGTCGTTAGAGGTCTTTATGCGCCGTTTTTCCTCATTATATTTAGGGTTAACTCAGAATCTACCCGAGAGTCATGTGGGCGACTATGCCGTATGGTTGAGAAGGGTAGAGAATAAGTCGGTTGGCTTAAGCGAAGCCTCCTTCTGGAGGAGAAATCTTCGGGGTATTCCGGATATGATTACCCTACCGTGGCGAGATGCTCAAAGACCCAGAGATAATAAAGGAGATGGTGATCGATATTGGTGGAGTATCCCAAGGGTTTTATCGAAAGAGATTGATAGGGTAGCTAATCAATTGCACACTACCCCTTTCTCTGTTATGACCTCTGCTTTTCAATTGATTTTAGCGGCTCATAGTGGGCAACGCGATATTGTTGTAGGCACTCCTTATGCCAATAGAAATCATCCCGGTATTAAAGAGGTCATAGGTCTCTTTACGAATATTGTTGCACTCAGGCTCTTGGTAGAAGAGCATGATACTTTTATCGATATTATTCATAAAGTCAGAAGAGCCTCTTCAGATGCTTTCTCTAATACAGGTCTTATATTTAGTGATGTTGTCAGAGAGGTTAATCAGAGAAAAATAAAAGGGGTCAATCCTATCTTTCAGACATCTATTGTAATGCAAAACTGGCCAGGCACAGCAATAGATACGGGTGATTTCACGATGTGGCAACGTGAGATAGGGAACTCAACCAGCAAGCTTGATCTTATGCTTAATATTGAGAAGCGTGATGGTGAGTATGTCTGTTGGTTTGAATACAATACTGCACTCTTTGACCTTAGTTACATTCATAAGCTTGCAGGCGACTTTATACGTGTGAATGATTCCATTACCACTAACCCTAACGATAAAGTTAGTTCGGTACTTGCTTCGCTAGAACGTCAATGGCTTGATAGGAGAGGTGCTTTGGGGCTAATGACATCAACAAAAGACCCTTCATTACCTGAATTATTGGATCGAATTGTAGTTGAGTTTTCAGAAAAGATCGCAATAAAGGATCATGAACGGACTTTAACATACGGTCAGTTATCTGAATTAGTCACCAGTATAGCGAAGAGGCTTAAAGACTATCATATTAAGCAAGGTGATCGGGTGGCAATTTTTATGAACAAGACACCCGAGTTAATAGCTACGATGGTCTCTATTGCTAAAATTGGCGCAATCTATATTCCTGTTGACCCTCTTTATCCTGAAGGAAGACTCTCTATGATCTTTGAAGATGGTATGCCGGTTCTGGTGATTACCAATCTTAATCTAAAAGATAAGTTACCCGGTGGTCAAATGCTAATTCAGACCATTGAAGAGCTAGTTAGTGATGAGAAAAGAGATTCTATAATTCAAAAGTCAAAGACTATTGATCGGCTAAGAGCTGTTTTCTCGAAGAGTAAAGAGGTCATTAGTTTAAAACGTGACGAGACAGAAGGATACATTATATTCACCTCTGGGTCCACAGGAAGGCCAAAAGGGGTGCATATCAGTCAGTCTGCGTTGGTTAATTTCTTGCTCTCGATGAAAGATGAGCCAGGGTTTTCCTCTGCCGATTCAATATTGGGTTTAACAACAGTCTCTTTTGATATCTCGGGTCTTGAAATTTGGTTACCGTTAGTAACGGGCGGGTCAATGATCTTAGTCTCATCAGAGGAGGCAGCTAATCCTGAGTTGCTTACTGGAATAATTCATCGTGACAAGCCAACTGTGATACAGGCAACTCCTTCTACATGGCGGCTTCTGTTGGAGACAGGCTGGAAAGGGGCTCAAGGGGTTAAGATACTCTGTGGCGGAGAGGCTATGACAGGTTCTTTAGCAGGTGAGTTGTTACCTCGTTGTGCCAGCCTTTGGAATATGTATGGCCCCACTGAGACAACTATTTGGTCGGCAATAAAAAGAGTCACTCAGTTTGACGCAGATAATTATCCAATTATTCCGATTGGAAGAGCCATCAGGAATACGGTATTATGTGTATTGAATGATGATGGTCGTCCCGTTACAGGAGCGCATTCAGGTGAGTTATACATTGGTGGGGCAGGGTTAGCTGAGGGTTATTTCAGGCAGGCGCAGATGACGAGCGATCGGTTTATTGTTGATCCTTATGGGCGTTCAAAAAATGATCTGCTTTATAAGACAGGTGATTTGGTTCGATGGGACGATAGAGGTGAGTTGTTGTTTTTAGAGAGAAAAGACAATCAGATAAAGCTCCGGGGATATCGGATTGAGGCCGGAGAGATTGAGAATGCAATCAGTGAGTTGGGTCATATTGATGAGGCGATGGTTATCCTATTTGAGGGTAATGATGGCGTTAAGCAACTAGTGGCAGCTGTTGCGGCTAAAGAGGACTCTTTTACCGGAGAAGAACCAATAAAGACTATCCTGCGTAGGAATCTCCCTGCTTATATGATCCCATCCAGGATCATTAGATTAGATTCTTTGCCATTGACTCCAAATGGCAAGAGAGATAAAAAAGAACTAATTTCTATCTGTTCAAAGCTACTACAGGATTCTGATAATAGAGAGACGATAAGTCAGGTTGGGAATATGACCGCCACCGAACTCGAGTTGACTAGGATATGGAGCCGTGTTTTAAAGATTTCACAACCTTCCATTGAAGAAGACTTCTTCGATTTAGGCGGTAACTCGTTGGTTGCAGTTCGTCTGATGATTGAGATAGAAAAGGCGACAGGAGTCCGTTTGCCACTTTCAGTACTGTTTAACCATGGAACCATCAAGGAGATGGGGAAACTATTGGATGAAAAAGATGAGACCCGCAATAAACAAGAGTGGTTGTCATTGGTTCCAATAAAAACTACGGGCAATAAAAAGCCTCTGTTTTTGATTCATGCGGCAGGGTTAAATCTCTTGCTCTATAATACCTTAATAAACCACCTCGATAAAAATCAACCTGTATATGGCCTTCAGGCTGTTGGTCTTGATGGTAAGCATAAGGCTCTGGATAAACTTGAAGAGATTGCAGCCACCTATATTAAAGAAGTACTCTTAATTGATAAGGAAGGCCCCTATGCTTTAGCTGGCTTCTGCATGGGTGGGACTATAGCCTGGGAGATGTCAAGGCAGCTTAAGGCAATGGGTAAAGAGGTGGCATTTATTGGACTGTTTGAAACAATTGCCTATCGGTTACCTGATGTAATGCCTTCCGGGTTTGTGCAATTAACCAATGATTTGAGCTGGTCAATAAGACAGCTTAGCTGGAACACATTACAGATATTCCGGCTTTCAGGAGAACGCAGGAAAGAATTTTTAAATCTTAAGTGGAAGAGGATTCAACGAAGAGTTAAAGGCGTACCTGAGATTGCACTTCAGGAGACAGTTGTTGAGAATATCGATAATCTTTTGCCGGCATCGACTCGTGAGGTTAGATTGGCTAATGAGATTGCATTGGCTAATTATATTATAAGACCGGATGATCTTAAGGTTTGTCTCTTTAAAGCGAAAGAACAGACATTTTATATTTCAGATAACGTTAACTATGGTTGGAGAGATCTGGCATTAGCAGGTACGGAGGTAATAACTGTAGATGGTACACATAGCACAATCTTCTCCCAGCCTCATGGTGCCTCGTTTGCACAGAAACTACAGGAGATCCTTGATAGGTCATTTGACAATGTTCCTGTAATTCATAAAGAGGTTAATGAATTGTCATCAGAACACTCTTTGCGATCAATATTTAGATGGAGTGCTGAGGGTGAAGTGAATCTCAGTGAGAAGAATTTACCAGATCAGAAGCCGGTAAAAATTGATTGGTATGGTAACGATAAGGCACAGGCTTATTGGTGGTTTAGCCAATTACTTATTGGAGGTTTTAATGTAAGTGAACAGACATTACTTGAAAACCAATTAGCTGAAATAATAGAATCCGAGGGTGCCCCATCTTTATTATTTGTTGAGATGGGTGTTGCGCTACCCTTTGAATTGATGTCAGTCTTTGTCAATCCTATTGAGAACAATAAATTGATTGATACCTCTTTTTCGGAATGCGGAAAAGGAATAGTGGTTGCTAAATGGGTTGAGTTAAAACTCAATCTGGAGGGTGTCGATTTTCAGACACAGTATGCTCCTTTCAGGAAAACACGTAATGCAGTTAAGCAGATAGGATATAGACCGGTGTGGAGCAGTGATATTGATGATCTGAAGTTTTTCTATAAAGAGATTTACCTTCCGTTTATTGCTGAGCGGCAGGGGGAGCATCTGATTTTGACGCAGTATGAGGAATTTGAGCATATTATAGCTGGGGGTGGCTTGTTGTTACAGTTAATGGTTGGCAACAGCGTTGTGGCAGGGGCGGTTATTGATAACCAAGCGATGCCAATGCTTCATAGTGTGGGTGTGGATATTATAGGGCATCGTGATTTATTGGGGAAGGAGGTAGTACGTTCACTGTATTATTTTTCTGCATTGAGATTGCAACAGGATGGTCATAAAGCCATGAATCTTGGGGGATGTCGTCCGTTGGCTAAGGACACCACATTGTGGTTTAAAAAGAGTCTGGGTGGTGAGATTATGCCAATAAGGAATTTTCAGGGGATGGGTGTGGCAATAAAAGTTGGAGCAATAAACCCAAAGATAAAAGCATGGTTCGATAATAATTCGCTCTATGGTGAGGGCCCAAATGGTAGTTGTTTGGGAATCCGATTTTCGGAAGATGGGGACTTTGTAAATGGGGTTGTGGGGGAAATAGATCTAAAGTATTGATATTTATTGGCTAAAACGAATGAGCAATAGAGGAATACGAGGATAACTTTAGTCCGAAAAATGGCATAAAGAGGGTGGAGTGAACTCTAGTTTGACAAAGATTAGCTATAATTTTCCCTGACTTCGACACAGGGACACCCTAAATGAAAGGCCAAAACCTTCATCAAATAATCTAGTAAAAGAAGGGATATTTGGTGCTAATTACATGACATTCTTTCTTTTTAACCGCCCATCCCTTCCAAATTTCTCTTGCCAGCCCCAAATATCCATGCTTCCAATTCTTTGATATTCAGCATCCCCCAAGCTCCCCTCTTATATCCCTCTTATATCTCTCTTAT
>JAJTBW010000182.1 GCA_021286705.1 Sphingobacteriia bacterium | reverse complement strand
GTTCTCTTATGTTTTCTTATGTCAACTTCTCCTCAACTTCTCCTCAACATCCTCTCAATATCCTCTAAATACCCCCTCTATATCCTCTACCTATAGTGTTCTTATCTTACACGAGTTTATAGGGAGAGGATAGGGAGAGGATAGGGAGAGGTGGATGTCATTAAAAAGCTTGTGAAATCTCATTTATCATGTGAGCTACCAGAGAAGGTTTTAATGCGATGGTGAATGCAAATCCGAAGATAGCACCCCAGAAATGGGCATCATGTCCAATATTATCTTCCCCTCGTTTTGACATGTAAGCTGAATAAACCAGATATAGGAATGCAAACAATATCGCTGGAATACTGATTGGAATAAACAAGATTCCTAATGGAGCAAGAGGGTTAAATATTACTGCTGCAAAGACAATTGCTGAGATGGCTCCGCTAGCACCTACGGCATTGTAGTATTGGTTATCCTTATGTTTTGCATAAGAACTTATAGTTGAAAATGCAATTGCTCCGACATATAGCAGGATATAATAGAATATCCCTTTGAGTCCGAAAACGGCACGATAAGCCATCTCGACAAAAGGGCCAAAAGAATAGAGAACAAACATATTAATTAACAGGTGAATCCAATCGGCATGAATCAACCCATAACTTAAAAACCGATATCCCTGTTTGCGGTGGTTTATTAACCATGCATTGAATCGTAGTTTGGCAAAGAGATCCTCTTTTTGGAATGCCAAGATGCTAACTCCAGTTGTGATTAAAAGAAGAATGAGGGTAATAGGAGTCATGGTTTTCTTTATTTACTATATCACATCGATGTGTACTGTTATGATGTCAGGCACATCGATGTGATTATTGCTAAAACATATTACAATCAGTTATTTAATCTGACCAGTCTGAACTTTCCCGGATTTATAGTCGAGTTCACTTCCTAATGCACTGTGAGGGATAAGATAGATCAGGATGAGAATGGTTGCCGCGATTTTGACCCAAAGTTGTTTGGTTTCGTCTCTTGAGACTTTTCTGTAGGCAATAATCCAGGCAAGGAATGCGATCAATGTCTTGTTATCTGTTAGATCATGTCCAAAAGGCCAACCTGTCCAGAAGGCACCAAATGCGAATTTTTGAACAATAGGTCCAAGTATTATTCCTCCAAGCAAGAAGAAAATCAAGGTGTACTTTGTAAGGTTTTTGACTGATGGCCCTTTGGTAAATGATTCAATGCCTGTTCTGAGGGCAAAGAACATAGCAAAGAACATACAGAAGATATGGGGAATGAGGATGTAGAGAGGTACTTTCCCTTTAAAGCGGATAACAACTGGCTCTTCAGTCAGATCGAACCTTCTGCCAACGCTATCGGTTACGGTCACCATATATTCTAATTTTCCGGCAGCAGGTTGAGTGGGTAGATAAGCTATAAGTTCTCCTTTCTCGTTTAGCTGCATTGGAACGGTAGTCCATTCATCGTTGGTGCGCAATCTTTTGTAAGCAACTTCACCCGTAATACCTAGTCGGTTGATGTTGAGCGTCACGGGTGCGTTCTCGGGTGTTTCGTAGCTACGTAATAATTTGAACTTGTATGTTGTTCCTTCGATGGTCACAGAGCCACGTGCCGGGTGAGTAGGACCGGTCATTCTCTGGTAGACAGCTAATGATCCCATCAATAAAAAAGAAAGGACCCAGAATAAAATTGATTTTCCTCTTGCAGACATGGGGTTTAAACTTTAATGATCATGGTTATCGTCGGATAGAGCGGGGTTGGGGCAGACGAGACACTCTGATTGCAATGTTAAGTGACTAATCCCAAATTTCAGTTTCAGTTCTCGCTCTATTTGACCTCTTATTTTATCAACTTGGCTTAATGGAAGGTCGTTTTTAAATAATAGATGCGCCTCCAAAAATATTGTTTTATCATCGAGGTTCCAAATATGGATATGATGAATGTCAGTTATTTGATCAATCTCTTTGATATAATTCTTAATGGCCTCAATTTCGATCTCACCGGGAGCAGCCTGCATAAGTATGTTAGTTGACTGCTTAATTATCTTCCATGATTCAATGATCAGATAAATGGAGACGAGAATAGTAATAACGGGGTCTATCCATGTTATATCAAATAATTGTATGATAATGGCACCTGCTATCACAGCTACTGACGAAATTGTATCTCCAATCAGATGAAGGTATGCTGATTTGATATTAAGACTGGCGTGCGAGTGTCGATGCAAAAGAAGGGCTCCGACTAAATTGGCAATCAAGCCAAGAACGGCAACCCATAACATTATACCTGTTTCAATTGCTTTTGGTTCTTGTATTCGTTCTACTGCTTCGCTGATTAGAAAGATAGCAATTGCGATTAGTGTAGTGGCATTGAACAGAGCCGATAGGATCTCAATACGTTTATACCCAAAGGTCTTTTGGTTAGTAGCTTTTCTTCCGGAGATCTTTTTTGCGATAAAGCTGATGGCTATAGAGAATGTATCGCCAGCATTGTGTAGTGCATCACTCAATAAAGCGAGACTTCCTGAAAGAATGCCCCCGATAAATTCACCAATAGTAATGATCAGGTTTAATAAAACCGTTATTAACAGATTTTTACTGCTAATTTCATCAGAGCTATGCTCTATATGTTTGTGTTCACTTTGGTTCATGGTACTGCATACTAAACAGATTATGCCCTGTTTTGTTGCTTTTGGTCAGTATAAATTCAGGTTATAAAGAGAGTGGGTTCTCTATTTTCTCAGGTGTTAAACCGATATGTTTTGCTTTCAATAAAATCTCGTAAGCTTTCTGGTGTATTCGGGTTCTTAGATTGCTTTTTGCCAGTTGATTGTTTGAGGCGTTTGGGTTAACCCGATTACTCAAGAATACATAGACCAGCCCATTAGCAGGATCGGCCCATGTATAGGTGCCAGTAAATCCGGAGTGTCCAAAACTCTGTTGTGAGGCAGATTCGCAGACTGGGCCATCTTTAACAGGTTTCTCTGTAGGACGATCGAAGGTTAATCCGCGACGATTACCATGTTCCGGAAATTGAGCAGAGGTGAATTGCCTGATAACACTTTCTGAAAGAAAATGGGTCGCTCCATAATCCCCACCTTGTAAAAGCATTTGCATAATAACTGTTACATCATTGGCTGTACCAAATAGTCCGGCATGACCACTGACACCACCTAACATTGCTGCAGTAGGATCGTGGACCCATCCATGAACCAGTTTCTTTCTGAAAAGAGTGTCATTCTCTGTTGGTGCTATATTCTCAAGTTTGTGCCGGCGCATAGGAAGGTAACCAAAACCAGATAGGCCAAGAGGTTCATAGAACTCTTTGGTCAGATAGGAATCAAGACTCATCTCGGTAAGTTGCTCAATCAGAGGGCGCATTAAAATCATACCAAGATCGGAGTAGAGATATTCTCTCTTCTTGTTAAGTTCTACCTTGTAAATGGTTCTGTAAATGGTGTCTGCATAGTCGGTTCTCATCCATAAAGAGTCATCTACCTGAAGTCCAAATTTCGGTTGTCTGATCTCACGATAATACTCCTGTTTGGGGCCTCTTTTATTCACTGTCTTCTTGTAGAATGGGATAAAGGCTGGAAGACCCGCTTCGTGAGCTAATATTGATTTTAAGGTTGCTTTTCGTAACATGGATCTTGATTCTAATCTTAGATAATCACGGAGTTGATCGTCGATATCTATTCTCTTCTGATCCGTTAGTTTCATCAGGGCTAATCCTGTTCCAAGTATCTTGGTTAGAGAGGCCAGGTCATAGACATTGGTCAGTTTCACATCCTGCTTTCTGTCTTTGTCGATTGATCCAAAGGCTTTTTGATAGAATACCTTACCTTTCAGTGCTAACTCGACCTGACATCCAGGGAAGGCTCCTTGACTCAAAGCTACCGCAACCATCTGATCGAGTTGAAAGAGATCATTATGGGTAATACCCAACTCCTCAGGAAGAACATAACAGAGTTTATTGAGTGAGACAGTTGTTATTCCAGTCCTTAGTGGAAACTCATCGTTTACCGCAACAGGCAGTTTCCCTTGAAATTGCTCCGCTCCAAAAATCATCTGAGGTATAAGCTCTGCGATGTCGTCATGGGCTTGCCAACCAACGATGATGGCGTCTGTTGATGCAGTAGGGAAAGATGAAGAGGATAGGGCATAGGGTGATCCAAACCAAGCCAGTATAATCCTTTTTCCTGAGGCTTTTAGAGAGTCTGTAAGACGTGCCAGATTATCAGGAATACCAAAGTTACCCTGTTTGCTTTTTCGCGGATTAGCAACGGCAATTATAACATCCTGATAGGATGTCAGATTGCGAGCCAGACTATCGCATAATCTTGCTGTTGGATTTAATCCAATAGTGTATTGATCGGCGGATGTATAATTTCTACTGATATTGGTGAAGCCTGTGGGTACTCTATCGCCAATCTCAATGATAGCGATAGGGCTTCTGCCTTGTGTTTTTATAGGTAGAATATTCTGTTTGTTGGTTACTAAAGTAATTGATTGTCTGAATAATTCACGTCTTAAAGAGATATCAGTGATCTCTCCTTTTGAGAGCCCTGGGTTGTACTGTTGAAGTTCCGTTTTCCTATCAATGATAAGCTTGTATTTTAACTCTAATACCCGATGGCACCTATGTGCAATGTAGAGTGAATCAATTTTCCCACTGTCAACCATTTTTTTGATAAAATCGATTGATTTTATAGGGTCGGGGGGAAGTAATAGAATGTCGGTCCCTGCCAGTAAAGATTTATATTCTGCCAGTCCTGCCGGAAATTGATTTGTTACCCCTTTCATATCCAAACCATCGGTGATGATATAGCCCTTGAAGTTTAATTCCTTTTTTAGGAGGTTAGTAATGATTATTTCAGATAGGGAAGAGGGGAGGTTAGGAGTAGAGTCAATGGCAGGCATTAAAAGATGGCCAACCATTACCCCGATAACACCAGCCTCAATTCCTTTTAAGAATGGAGCTATCTCAGTGTTTAATATCGTTGTTCTATCCTTGTTAATTACTGGCAGACTATAATGCGAATCCATATCAGTGTCACCATGGCCAGGGAAATGTTTTAAAGTTGGTAAGATACCTACATCCTGAAGGCCAAGTGCATATTGTATCGTTTTGTGTGCTACAGTTTCGGGCGAGCTGCTAAATGAGCGATTTCCTATGACTGGGTTTGCAGGGTTGATGTTAACGTCGGCTACAGGTGAGAAGTTTATATGAACGCCCAGCCCATGCATCATCCTGCCTATTCTTTGCCCCATTAATCTGATGAGTGAGTCATTTTGAATTGCACCTAAGGTCATCGCCTCAGGATAGCTGAAAGCACTATCAAGACGCATACCCGGACCAGTTTCGGCATCAAGAGCAACCAACATAGGCACTTGTGACTTCGACTGCCATCTATTGGTTAAAGCCTTTTGTCTATAAGGAGTACCCTGAAAGAAACAAACTCCGCCTATTCCGTGATTGATGACCAGTGAATCAATAGCTATGGCATGAGTCTCAGGTCTGTTAGAGTAGGTTCTAACCATCATAAGTTGGCCAATCTGTTTACGGGTGGTTAGAGTACTTAAGACAGAATCTGCCCATTGGCTGGCCTTAGTGTTTTGAGCAGTTACTTCTGATGTTAAGAGGCTTAGTGAAGCAGCTATTAAGAACAGGGGAAGTATAATACGTCGCATATAAGTCGGAGGCTTGTAATTAATCGTTATTCAAACTTACGATTTTCTAAGGGATTATTCAGATAATACCACTCTTTTGTAAAAGATTTAAGATCTAATACTTTATTGGATAGGATTTGATAGAAAGAGGAGTATGCGGTTTAATCAGGATGTGACAGTAGTTGAATGTGAGGGTGTTTTATTGTAATGGGAGAAAATTATAATAATTTTAGAATTCCTTTAAACCTGCCTATGGAAGGTCGTTCAAAGAAGAAACCGAAAATAGATAGAAGCGATTTGGGACAGAGTAAGACAGATGAGAGGATCATGGAATTATTGAGTTCTCCTGCTACCATTGAAGCAGGATATCGTTTGTTGCTTGGAACCTATCGTGAGAAGATTTATTGGTTGGTTAGAAGGAGTGTTATCATTCATGATGATGCTGACGATATAACGCAGGAGGTTTTTCTTCGTGTTTGGAAGGGATTGCATCGATTTAGAGGAGATTCGGCACTCTTTACCTGGTTATACAGAATAAGTATAAATGAAGTTTTAAGATTTTTAAATCAAAGAAGATTAAAGGTGATGGTACCTTGGAATGATACGGTTGATAGAATGGCTCATGCGCTCACTACGGAAGGTGGTTTTAACGGCACCGAGAGTGAACGCAGGCTTATTCAAGCTATTTCGACTCTTCCTCCAAGACAGCAGATGGTCTTTAATCTTCGATATTACGAAGAGATGCCTTATGAAGAGATGTCAGAGTTACTAGGTGTCTCTGAGGGCGCATTAAAGGCCTCTTATCATCATGCTTTTAATAAAGTGACAGATTTTATAAAACAAGTTTAAACCCTTTTATTAATTAAGAGTCTAACTTATAAAATATTAAACGTAATTGCAATTCGTTAAATAAAAAGGAGTTTTACTCAATTATTGGAAAGTTAAATAATGATTTTAAGATGAAACGAGATAAAAAGACCGTAATACCGGACCTTAGAACGGAGGAGCCAAAGCAGACTCTCCCTTTCGCCAGAGAGCCGTCGAAGCTTTTTAGGGTTAACAATGGGTATTTTGATCAGCTTGAAAAAGATATATTGGAAAGAAGGGACGTTAAGAAGGCTCCAACTAGAAGGTATATTCAGATATCAGTTGCTATGGCAGCTGTACTTGCCTCAGCATTGCTGATAACTCGCATCATATTGCACGAATCTGTAAGCACAACTAAAACAGATTCCACAACGATAGCCCTTGATAAAGTCCCCTCTGATTTAGATATTAGAATGGCAATTGTGGGTGATGAAATCTTTGAGCAGGCTATTCAAAGCGATTCGGTGAATGTTGAATATGGCAGTCGCGAGTGGTTAGTCAATGAGCTCTCAGAGATTCCTGATTCAACCCTTGTGGACTATCTTATGCTTCAAAACACTTCATTAACAGAAATGACGATAAGTATGACGAATTGATACACTCCAAATAGAACAAATAAATGAGACTAAGATTAGTATTTACCGGGCTGTTGTTATTCATGGTATTTGGATTACAAGCCCAACCTGACAAGCCACCCCTGGATGGTAAAATGTTGAAGGAGATTAAAAGCCAAAGAATAGCTTTTATATCTACCCGACTGGAACTAACTACAGAAGAAGCCCAAGCCTTTTGGCCGATCTATAATGATTATGTGGCCAAAAAAGAAAAGGTTATGAAGCGTCGCTTAAAAGAGGTTTTTGATGAAGGAGGAAAAGATCTTAATCGCATGAGCGAGGAGGCTGCCTCAAAGCTTATTGATGATATGATTAGCGATCAGACTAAAATGGCGACTTTAGAAAAGGATTTTGTAGCACAGTTAAGGAAGATAATCTCTGCAAAGAAGATTATGATGCTATATGCTGCAGAACATGATTTTAAACGAGAGATTTTTAAAACAATGCGTGATAGGCCTAAAGACAGAGGTGACAGAGGTCCTGAACATTAACCCGGTAGAGACGCGATTTATCGCGTCTCTTTTTGTTTTTAAAGGGTTCTTGCCTTTGTGAGGAAGAGGTTTAGTGCATCCATTTTCAATGGGTCTAGCAGAAAATCGATATTAATGCTTAGGTAGCTTAAGGCCTCCTCCTTTGAGATTAAAGCAGTGGTGTTGATTTGCTCGATAGCCTCTCGTTTTCTAGCTATTCCCCAGCTTAATGCATCATTTAATTGATTAATCCTATCGTTAGAGATGGCTTTGTTCTTTGCCCAAACGGCGAAAACAAACGGAAGTCCTGTGTATTGAAACCAAACCTCTGATAAGTCGTTGATAAATTCAAATTGAGAGGTCATTTGAAAAGTTTTATCCCCTATTGCGACAACTGCATCATCCTGTTGTAAGATAGGTGGCTTTTGATCCATAGAGTACCATTCTGGTTT
>JAJTBW010000181.1 GCA_021286705.1 Sphingobacteriia bacterium | reverse complement strand
TCGGTAGTTTCTCCCACTGGCTTTGGTCTAGGAGCTATATCTACGATAAAGTAACCAATAGACTGCTTCGCCATGAAGAGACAAACAACGTCTATTCCTACAAAGCAGCCTCTATCACGATTAGGGTGGTAGACAACAGCATCACCCTCTGCACAGCGACTAATTCCATTTAATACCAATACGACAACCATCTTGGTTTTACCGGTTATTGAATCTCAGAAACGGGATTGTAGAAACGTGAATTATCGCGTCTCTACAATCCCGTTTCTGTTATCCCGTTTCACAACCAGCATCTCTCTTTTTCATAACTTTGTTGTGAACTATAAGATATGCAAAATATTCGTCATCTTTTCTTTGACCTCGATGGTACGTTATGGGATTTCCATCGTAACTCATATGACACTCTTCATGAGATCTGGCTTAATACCCCTCAAATACATCGTGTAACTGTCTCGTTCGACCGGTTCGTGCATACTTACCATCTTATTAATAATGAGCTCTGGGATCAATATAAAGCGGGACTTATCGACAAAGATTTCCTTAGTGTTACCCGTTTCGAGAGAACTCTGAACTGGTTCGGCTATTTTCATCCAACTATTGGTAAGAAAATGGGAGACGATTACCTCCGACTTAGCCCTCTTAAGACCCAATTGATTGAGAATGCTACTGAAACTCTTGAATATCTTAAGAATCACTTTACACTGCATATCATTACCAATGGTTTTACCGAGGTTCAACATAATAAACTGAAGAAATCTAACCTCCTGGCTTATTTTGCTACCGTAACTACATCTGAAGAGGCTGGTATCAGTAAACCTCACGGCGGGATCTTTACTTATGCACTGAGAAAAGCCTCCGCAACTAGTCAGGAGAGCTTAATGATTGGGGACGATATTGAGGCCGATATTGAGGGTGCAAAATTGGCTGGTATACCTGGCATCTTGTTATCAAACTTCGATAACAAAACCAATGGCTGTATCGTTATTAGAAATCTTTCTGAGTTACCAAAAATCTTACTTGGCCATGCAACTGTTTTATCATCCTGATCTCTCTCCTGAACTAGCTGCAGGCGGAAGTTATCCTGTGACTCTTTCTGATGCTGAGTCGCTTCATGCTACTAAGGCATTGCGTATTCGAAACGGAGATGCAATTGTTTTGACGGATGGAAAGGGCTACTTCTATAATGGAATCATTGAGCATGCTGACTCCCGAGCCACTCTGGTTATGGTTGATAGTGCAAGTAAGGATGAGCGCCCTTATTCACCCTCCTTGACTTTGGCAATTGCTCCAACAAAAAATCCTGACAGGATTGAATGGCTTGTTGAGAAGATAACCGAACTGGGCGTAGCGAATATTATTCTGATACGATGTGAGCATTCTGAAAAAGATCGTCTTAATCTCGATCGCCTCAACAGACTTTTAGTAGCAGCTATGAAGCAATCCAACAGATCGATGCTTCCGGCTTTACAGGGGAATATTGCCTTCACTGAGTTGATGAATGAGCCGTTGCCGGAACAACGTTTTATCGCCTGGTGCGAGACTGGAAATGAGGAACATATTAAGAACCTGTTAAAGCCCGGTAAAGACACTGTTATCCTTATCGGTCCCGAGGGTGATTTCTCTTCTGAGGAGGTTAATTTGGCCATGAGAAATGGATTCACTCCTGTTAGTCTGGGCAATTTCAGACTTCGTACGGAAACTGCGGGACTTATGGCTGTTACATTCTTTAATGTAATAAATAGTTGATCGAAAATGAATAGATTGGTTACCGCTATCTCACTTCTTCTTTTTCTGATGATCATTCCTCAGGTAAAGGCTCAATCAAAGATTAGAATCGCATTATTGCAATATTCGGGTGGTGGCGATTGGTATGCCAATCCGACTTCTCTTCCGAATCTGATTAGTTTCTGCAATAAGGAGCTAAATATGAACCTTGATCGCGACCCTGCTCAAGTTACTCCGTCGGATAAGTCGATTATGAGTTATCCTTTTGTTCATATGACGGGTCATGGTAATGTTATATTTTCTGAAGCCGATAGAAGTAATCTTAGAAACTACCTTAAAGCCGGGGGTTTTCTTCATATTGATGATAACTATGGAATGGATGAGTTTATTCGTCCACAGATCAAGCAGCTTTTCCCAGAGCTTGAAATGGTTAAATTGCCTCCCAACCATCCGATATTCAGAAAGCCGTTTAGTTTTCCTAAAGGTCTGCCAAAGATCCATGAGCATGATAATAAGCCTCCTGAGGCCTGGGCACTCTTTTATGAGGGCAGAATGGTTCTGCTTTATACTTATGAGTGTGATTTAGGCGATGGTTGGGAAGATCCAAGAGTACACAATGATCCTGAACAGAAGCATATTGATGCTCTTCGGATGGGTGCCAATATCATTTACTATATCTTTCTGGCGCGCGATCTGGAGGTAATTGAAAATAAAGCCAAATAACCCCACGAGAGATGCAATTTGCAAACCCTGTTTTCCTTTATGCGTTGAGTCTGATTGCTATTCCGATAGCTATCCACCTATTTGGCTTTCGCAGATATAAGAAGGTCTACTTTTCAAATGTCAGATGGTTGCAGGTACTCCAACAAGAGAACAAGAGCACATCACGGTTGAAAAGGATCCTGGTACTAATAAGTCGTATTTTGGCAATTATTGCTCTTGTACTGGCATTTGCTCGTCCATATATTCCACTAAGTGATAAACTGCCCCCGTCATCTGACCTGATGGTTAGCGTGTTTGTCGATAATTCGTATAGTATGAATCAGATCAATGAGAAGGGCTCACTCTTGGAGGAGGCCAAGCAGAAGGCTCTTGAGTTATCTGATTTACTCCCTGTCAACACTCGTTACCAGATACTGACGCACGACTTCCTACCGGAGAGTAATCAAACCCTTGATAAAGGGGGCTTTCGTAAGGCAGTTTCTTCCATTACCAGTTCAACGGCCTCTCATTCTATCAACGAGATTTTCCTTCGTCAGCAAAACTTTCTTGCCCATTCAGGGGATAAGAGAAGGTTAGCCTACATTATTTCTGATTTTCAGGCACCCATGATGGATATACCGACCATTACCGATTCTCTAATCAGATTGAACCTGGTTAAGATTAACAGTATTTCATCAGAGAACATCTCTATTGATAGTGTTCTGGTAGCCTCTCCAATATTACAAGAAGGTCTCATGGCTACCCTTAAGATCTTTATTACTAATCATGGCACCAGACAAGCCGATGCGTTACCTTTTAGTGTAATGATAAACGGAAAACAGAAGGTCGCTCGCCAAATAGATATACCTGCCGGTAAGAGTTATTCAACAGAGGTCAGCTTTATTCCCTCTAGTCGTGAGGATCAATTGGTGGTTTGCCGTATCACAGACCATCCTATAACTTTTGATAATGAGTATCGGGTTGTGCTTCCAATTAGCGATCGCATTAATGTGATACATCTGACTGGCGAATCGGGCAACCGTTTCCCCGCTATGCTATTTCAGAATGACTCAACTGTACAATTTGGCAGCTATTCATCTCAACAGTTTAGCTATAGCTTAATTGATCAGGCTAATCTTATGATTGTCGATGGTGAAGCAACAATACCGTCGGCTTTGGTTGAGGCATTATCTCAATTTGTCAAAGGTGGTGGATCGCTTTTCTTAAGCCTTGGAGGCACGGTTAAGTCGACAGCACTACTTAATTCAATCGGAATTACTATTGATCCGGTGTTCGATACGGCCTCTTTAAGGGTTGCTGTTGTTGAGAAGAATGCCCCATTCTTTGCAGGAACCTTTGAGGATATACCTGCTAATGCCGATCTTCCTGTCATTAAAAATCACTATCGCATGGTTGGGTCTCCTCCTGATGGTTCTTTGACCCTGCTCTCGTTGATTGGCGGAGATCCTCTTTTTCTTGCTGTACCTTTTGGAGGGGGCATCGTATATCTTTATCTTGCTCCTTTGGATTTAAGCGGGGGCTCAATGGTAAAGAATACCCTGTTTGTTCCTTTGCTTTATAATGCCGCCCTGTTAAGTATGCCCTTGCAGAAGGATAACTTTAAAACATCAGAGACCATATCGCTTGATCTCAAGACGTCAGGAGAATCCAGACAGGAGAACTATTTTAAGATTATCCCACCTCCGGGTGGAGATGGAATGATTCCGGTGGTAACCCCCACGCAACGAGGAATCAATCTATTATTGCCCGACGGGATTAAAGAGGTGGGTTTTGCTAAGGTTATTGCAGGAAGAGATCAGCTTACGCAGCTGGCAATAAACCATAATCCGGTTGAGTCAACAGGAGCATGCATGGGTGAGAAGGAGCTTATTGCATGGACAGAGCAACATGGGTTAAAGAGTTCAAATGTGATTATAGATGAAGATAAATCATTAAAAGCCAACATAGAGGATCAAGTTCAGGGCAAGCAATTGTGGAAAACATTTCTTAAACTTGCTTTGATATTCCTCGCTATCGAAGTAATTTTGCTTCGTTTTTTGCCTCTTTCTTTAGGAAAGAAAAAATCACAAAACATAAATTCGCATGATTCATCAAAAAGTTAAGCTCAGCAACGACATTTATTGGATAGGGGTGAACGATCGTCGCACCCACCTGTTTGAAAACCAGTGGCCTTTGCCTAATGGTGTTGCCTATAATAGCTATCTGATTGTCGACAAATTTAACTGTATTGTTGACACGGTTGAGATGAGCAAACTAGACACTTACATTGAAAAAATCTACGAGATTATCGGAGAGGGTGGAAAGGTAGATTATCTGGTTGTTAACCACATGGAACCTGATCATTCAGGAGCTATTAAGGCTGTTTTAAAGGAGTGGCCTGAGGTGAAGATTGTAGGTAATCTTAAGACTTTTCCAATGTTAGAGGGGTTCTACGGGATTACAACTAACTATTATAAGATCGAGGATGGGGATACCATCGATTTAGGTAACCACAAGCTAAAGTTTGTATTGACACCTATGGTGCATTGGCCTGAAACCATGATGACCTACGAGGAGTCGACCGGAATTCTATTCTCCGCAGATGCATTCGGTAGCTTCGGTACGCTTGATGGTGGAATATTTGACGATGAGATCAATCTCTCTTTCTACGAAGAGGAGATGCGTAGGTATTATAGCAATATCGTTGGTAAATATGGCTTACAGGTTCAGAAAGCAATGGATAAAGCCTCTGCCCTCGATATTAAGATGATAGCTTCTACCCATGGGCCTATCTGGAGGTCGCACATAGCTACAGTCATTGATTACTACAACAAATGGAGCCGGTATGAAACGGAGGAGGGTGTTGTTATTGTCTTTGGCTCTATGTATGGCAATACCGAGATCATGGCTGAAATCGTGGCTAGGACCTTGTCAGAGGAGGGTATCAAGAACATACGGATATTTGACTCTTCCAAGACTCATAATAGTTATATCATCAATGCTCTATGGAAATATCGTGGAGTGATGCTTGGTAGTGCTGCATATAATGGAAGTATCTTTACCCCTATGAGCGACCTGATCCGTGAGCTAGAGCATATTATGCCTAAGAATCACCTATTGGGTTACTTTGGCTCAATGAGTTGGGGTGGTGGTGCCGTGAGAGCACTTGACAAGTTTGCTGAAGCCATAAAATGGGAGGTGGTTGCACCTGCTGTTGAGGTAAAGCACTCTGCCAACAATGATGATTCTGCTCGTTTGGTGGCTATGGCAAAGGCTATGGCTAACCGCCTGAAAGAGTATCGTAACAGTTAAAGTTACTCGAAACACCATCGGTAGAGGACCTCTCTTTAAGAGTGCTCTTCCCGATGGTGTTCTTTTGTTTCCCTACTCATAACCAAACTACACTATGCACAACGACGACGAAACGAACGATTACATCCAGCCTGAAGATCAATCAACAGAAGAGGCCGTTGTTCAGCCTGAATTCAAGACTGTTGCTCTAAAAGGGATGTTCGAGAACTGGTGGCTCGATTATGCCTCCTATGTAATCCTTGAACGTGCAGTCCCGGAAGTCCTAGATGGCCTTAAGCCGGTTCAACGTCGTCTGATGCATGCTATGGATGAACTCGATGACGGACGCTATAATAAAGTGGCAAACATCATCGGCCATACTATGAAATATCACCCCCACGGTGATGCCTCTATTGGGGGTGCCCTTGTTACCCTCGGCCAAAAGAATATCCTAGTAGACACACAGGGTAACTGGGGTAATATCTTAACCGGCGATGGCGCTGCTGCCCCTCGTTATATTGAAGCCCGACTTTCAAAGTTTGCCCGTGAGGTGGTATTCAGTCCTAAGATTACCGAATGGCGTCCTAGCTATGATGGTAGAAATGAAGAGCCTGTGGTGCTTCCCGTGAAATTTCCTCTGTTATTAGCTCAAGGTGTTGAGGGTATCGCCGTAGGTCTGGCTTCGAGTATCCTACCCCATAACTTTAATGAGTTAATAGACGGCTGTATTGCGATCCTTACGGATAAACCCTTTGATATCTACCCCGACTTCCAAACTGGGGGATTGGCCGATGTTAACAGATATAACGATGGTGCACGAGGTGGAAAAGTGAGGGTTCGGGCTAAGATCAAACAAGAGGATAAAAAGACACTTGTGATCACCGAAATTCCTTATGGCTCAACCACAATATCTTTGATTGAGTCTATCCTTAAGGCAAATGACAAGGGCAAGATCAAGATAAGAAAGATAGATGATAACACTGCCGCTAATGTGGAGATAGTGGTTCATCTGGCTGCCGGTGTCTCTCCTGATGTTACTATTGATGCTCTTTACGCCTTTACTGATTGTGAGGTCTCGTTGTCGGTCTATGCCTGTGTTATTCATCAAAAGAAACCGATGTTTACTGATGTCAAGGAGATCTTACGGATCAACACCTGGCAAACTGTAGAGATCTTAAGGCAAGAACTGGAGCTGAGACTTAGAGAGTTGGAAGAGGACTGGCATAGTTCTTCACTTGAAAAGATCTTTATCGAGAAGGAGATTTACCTCGATATCAGGGCATGTACCTCTTTTGAAGATGTAATTGTAACGATTGATAAGGGTCTCGATCCTTATAAGCCGATGTTCCGCCGTGAGATTACCAGAGAGGATATTGAGAGACTTACGGAGATTCGTATTAAGAGGATCTCTGCCTACAATACCTTTAAGGCAGATGAGCATATAAATCAGTTGGATGCCGATATGGATGAGGTTAAAAACCATCTGGCCCACCTCATTGATTATGCTATTAACTTCTTCCATCAGATTAAGAAGAAGCATGGGCATCTTTTCCCACGAATGACTGAGATACGTAACTTCGATGTAATTGAGGCTGCTTCAGTGGCAGTTGCCAATGCAAAACTCTATATCAACAGGGAAGAAGGTTTTATTGGTACCGGACTGAAAAAGGATGAGTATCTCTGCGACTGTTCTGATATCGATGATATAATTATTATCAGAAACGACGGCACTATGATGGTCACCAAGGTGGCTGATAAGGTTTTTATCGGTAAGAATGTGATTCATGCTGATGTGTTCCGACGTAACGATGAGCGTACCATCTATAACCTGATTTACATTGATGGAGCCACTCATGTGAGTTATGTAAAGCGATTCGCTGTTACTTCTATTACCCGTGATAAAGATTACTATTTGGGTTCTGAATCGAAGGGCACCAAAGTTCTCTATTTAAGTGTCAATCCAAATGGAGAGGCTGAGAGATTAAGAATCGCACTTCGTCCTAAACCTAAGCTTCGTCGCCTGATTATCGATTTCGATTTTGCTACGCTTGAGATCAAGGGAAGAACTGCTAAGGGGAATATATTAACCCGTCATGCCGTCAGAAATGTCATTAAAAAGGAGGCTGGGGTTTCTACTCTTAAGGCTCGTGATATCTTCTACGATGACTCCGTAATGCGTCTTAATACCGATGGAAGGGGTCGCTTGCTTGGCTCCTTTGAGTCGGATGATAGGATTATCATAATCCATCAAACTGGTCACTATAGAACAATCGTTCCTGAGCTTACCCTGCATTTTGAGGAGGATATTATCCTGATTGACAAATATGAGCCTGAATTACCACTCAGCGTAGTCTATCGTCAGCTTGATACGGGACAATATTTTATAAAACG
>JAJTBW010000180.1 GCA_021286705.1 Sphingobacteriia bacterium | reverse complement strand
TTGATGAAGTGTTTTGGCCTTTTATTTAGGGTGTCCCTGTGTCGAAGTCAGGAAAGAGGCGGTGAGGCGGAGAAGTATAAAAAAAGCAGCCTGCAAAAACTTGCGGCTGCTTTGATGTTTTTAAGGCAACTTGATTATGCTTTTTCGACCTTTAGAACATCTTTAATTGCTTGAATTAATGAGTCTTTAGGTAGAGCACCTACTGCCATTTGAGGTTGGCCATCGGAGGGGCAGAAGAGCATAGAGGGGATGCTCCTGATTCCGAATGCACCAGCGAGTTCTTGTTCTTCTTCAGTATTAACCTTATAGATGTTGATTTTGCCGTCGTACTCTTTTGAAAGCTCTTCAAGAATAGGAGCAACCATTTTGCAAGGGCCGCACCAATCAGCGTAGAAGTCGATGATACATGGTAGTTTACCTTCAAACTTCCACTCTTGATTTTGTTCGTAGTTGAAGACCTTGTTTAGAAAGGTCTCTTTTGTCAAATGTTCCATTGTATAATTATTTATTAATTGATTCAGTAAGGTTATTTCGTGAGGAGGTTCTCATCAATGATTTTCTTATAGGCATCTTTAGGATAAGCACCTGCTTGCATGGATGGTTTTCCAGTTTTAGGTATAAAAAGGATGCTGGGGATACTGCGGATTCCAAATGCACCAGCTACTTCTCTTTCTTTATCTGTATTTACCTTATAAAAAATAACTTTTCCTTTATACTCTTTAGCAAGCTCTTCCATTATCGGAGCTACCTTCTTGCAGGGTCCACACCAATCAGCATAAAAGTCTACAACTGCTGGTATCTTTCCTTTGTAATTCCATGTGTCCTTGTTGGCCTCCCAGTCAAATACTTTTTGTTTAAATTCAGCGGAGGTTAAATAGATTACTTTTCCATCGCTAGATTGTCCTAGTAGATTAACGCCAACCATTACCAAAACAGCAAGTAATAAAATCGTCTTTTTCATATTAATGTTGTTATTTAGTTACAGGTGAAATCGGTTCAACCGAGGCATTACCGAAGATAAACCGCTCAATATTATCAGTGAACATTCGTTCGGTCAACTCAGGTGTAGGTAGAATTCCTCTTGAGAATTCGGGGTCACCTTTGGCCGGAATGTACATAAAGCTGGGAATAGTATTTATTTGAAGTGCAGAGGCTAATCCTCTGTTTTTATCAGTATCTATTTTAAAGAACATTACTTTGCCCTTATATGTTTTTGCCAATCGCTCAAGAACTGGTGCCGCTTTTCTACAAGGAGCACACCAATCAGCATAAAAATCTATAACAACTGGCATTGTGCCTTTGAACTCAAAAGTCCCGGGTTGCACACTGTAATCCCATATGTTTTCTCTGAAATACTCTTCATCAATAACATTTACAACACCTTCGGTGACCTCGCCTTGCGATGAAGAATCTTTATCGTTCTTATTGCCGTTTTTACAAGAGCTAGCTATTAGTAAGCCGGTCATAATGATTGCTGCTAAAAGATATGCTTTCTTCATAGTCTTAGTTTTCTGCAAAGATATATTAATTCTTATTGATAAATCGCTTTAGTAGCACTTTTGTTGTACTTTTGCAATAATCATTCCATAGATACTGCTGTCATTATGTCAGAATTAATCCCATATACTAATTATAGCACCGATGGTTCTGAACTGGAATTAAACAGTCAGGATGGTTGTTTGCTTTATCTGGAGAAGGTAAAGTGGGAGGGTGGATTTATATGTAAGAGGTGCGGGCATACAAATTACTGTAAAGGGAAAACCGTAGGCTCCAGAAGATGTACAAAGTGCAAGAAGGAGGAATCGGCAACAGCTCATACTCCGTTTCATCGTTGCCATTTACCTTTACCTGAGGCTTTTCGTATTGCAAAACTGGTCTGTAGTAATCCTAATGTGTCTAGTTATTCTTTGTCTGATACTATGGAGATCAGACAGATGACCTGTTGGCGTTTTAAGAAGAAAATAATGGACTGTTTAAAGTCACATGATCCGTTGGCGCTTCAAATTAAAGAAGGTTTAGATAGAAATATTTTGGATAACATTTAGTCCTTATAACTATGGACTATTAGTGCAGTAGTAGACTAAATTCAAAATTCAAGAATTCAAAGATTAGCAGCTAGCAGCTGGCAGTTGGCCAGTTGCCAGATGGCAGCTGGCTTCCGGCAGCTAGTAGCCAGAAGCTGTTCGGTGCTTGCTAATTTTGAATTCTCGAATTTTGAATTTAGCCTGTTGCTGATTACATTTAACCACGAAAAACACTAAAAAAACGAAATTCTTTATCTAGCAGTTTTCGTGCCTTTCGTGCCTTTCGTGGTTTAAATGATCTCTCTAATCTCTTTTATATCTCTATTCTCTCAAATTATGGAAGAAGGGGCGATTAAAACAGTTACAGAGTTGCCAGTTTTGGAAACCATCTTTTGAAGAGGTAATATGCCATATAGCCGGGGAAGAAGCCGAAGATATTGGCGACTTCATCATATAGGTCAAATGATCGCCCCCAGGGGCCAATTCCTTGTAGTATTTCCATCGAAAGGCCCCAAGCTACAATCGCAAGAAAAGGAATCCATCTTCGTCTTTTTGTATCCATATTTGGCCATGCAAGAAAGAGTAAGAATGTAAATCCGGCATACATGGACATATGGATTACTTTATCGGCATAGGGAAATAGGATTACCTTGGGCAGGTCTTCAGAAGAAATTAGACTTAACGTTGTAATTAGAAGCAGGTAGAGAAAGAACAGAATTTTCCGGATCATCGTTGTTTTAGTTGTTTCTGCAAAAGTAAAAAGCTAATATGAAATAATCTGAGATAAAGTTGAAAATAACCTCGATTTAGGTTAATTCATTCTAGTTTATCAATAAAAAAGAGAAGAGGTAATCAATACATGGATTTTCCTCTTCTCTTTTAATCTGAACTACGATAAATTTATCTGCTTTGCCGCTTTTGCCCTTTGCCAGTCGTCTTTAAGGTAAACTGATTGACTTTCTGCTGAAGTTCTCCACTCTTTTTTCTATCCTTGATCAGACTCATGATTTCGGAAGGCGAGTAGGTGTTCATTCTTCCCGGTTTAACAAGGGTTTGGTATGGTGAGTTCTGGTATAGGGCAGTAGGGCGATTGGGGTTTACACTTTTTAGCATAGAGCCTTGTTGTATTATACCATTATTGATTTCCAACGGACTACCATCTGCTTTACTGTAGAAGAAGTAATTGTTATCTTCGTTTACTTCTTCAATATCATTGAAACCATCGGCAACTAGAACCAAATAGTACTTTCCTGTGAGGTTTGATGGCATTTGGTAGGTAAAGCTAAAGTGAGATCCGCTATTGCCATAAAGTGCCTCCGCAACACTTTTCCCTGAGGGGACATCAATATAATTCCACCAGCTACCTGCTATTCCGTAACCATCAGGCCAGTAGTCATTGGCTCCGGGAGTGGTGCTGAATTCATCTGTATAATAGTCGTGGATTAGAATACCATAGTCATTGGCGTCGTAAGCATTGTAATACATATAAAGAATACTCCAACGATCTGATGCTTTTATTAAAGAAGTTCCTGAGTTATAGACATCATAAACGATCTCTCTGTCTCGAGCACTCGATGATTGTGGGTCTTGGGCATCAGTAAGATTCCAGGAAAGCAAGTCAGTGCCGGTAGCTACATTACCCACTTGATTGTTCTGTATTTCAACCTCAGTCTTATTCTGCGCAACAAAAGCTGCATAACAGAAACTGTTAAGGAAGAAGGTATAGTCAACCCATATTACTCCTCTATTACCCCAGGTTTCACCCCATGAATTTACAACCTTAAAAGCCTGTTTAGAGTCATCATATCCGGCAAGGATAATGGCGTGATATGCATGTTGCATCCCTGGATTAAGATAGGTATCGTAGTCTAAAACGGCATCGCTGTTCCAGCGCATGAATCTGTCTCCTAATTGAGCTCCGAAAACAATGGGTCTACCTTCTGCAAGATATCCTTTGAAGTTCTCAACTTTCATTGATTGCGCATTACTTTTATCAGCTATTTTACGGTAATTGACCAGTTTGTTGTCAGTAGCATCTTGATTCCAGCTGCTGGGTGGTGTCTGAGAGCAATCTCCTATATTTGAATACGGCGCAGTAGATAATGAGGCTCCTCCTCTGCTGATAAGAACCTCCATTGCCGGCTCGAAGTTGGTTCCATTGCAGTTAGTGCCTTTTTGGTTTGAAGGGATAGCGAGAAATAGATCAGCCGGACTAGTTTGGTTCTCTGTTCTGGAAAGCTGTGCTGCCGTCCATTGATGATCGATTCCGTTTAGAGCCGTTTTAAGATTATAAGCCGTAGCCCAAGCGACGCACGTCCCGTAGTTTCCTTGGTTTCCTATTGGAGGAAGTTTGCTTGTGAGGTCAACGCTTGACGGAAGGGTTCCTCCGTTGTCATGGATGACAATGTCTTGAGGGATGCTTGGGATATCTTCATTACCTGCTATCCAGCTAGCTAATGACTGAACTGCTGCCTCGGATAGAATATCAATGATCTGGTCTACATCTTCTTTTGTACAAGAGGATGTTATTCCAATGGCTCCAGCCAGAGATAGTCCAAGAAACAGATATTTTATGCGTCTCTTTAGTGTAAATTGTTTTTTGATTGTCATAGTTTAATATTCCTAAGTTGTTGTTTCTATAAGAGGTTATTTTGGGGTGTTGCATGCCTTCTATATGTTTAAGGCATATTAATAAATACCTAGTTATTCGATTCTATCTTTCTGTCTGAGAAGGTTCTTACCTCTGAGATCATACCCTCACATTTATTTTTAGTGGAGGTGAACCCTTTTAATTCCATTGTCTGACCAATGAAAAGGCTTCCTGATAATTCAATTAGATCTGAGACTTTTGTGTTGTTGAGCTTTATCTCCTTAAATATCATATTGTCTTTAAAGTAAAATGAGCCTTCAATTGTGCTTTCAATAGACTCGAATCCTGCTTTAAATTGAGAGTTGGAGATGAGTAGGCTGTTTGATGTATGAAGGTAATTTAAGAGTGTTCTGCCTTCAACTCTTATCATAGATAAGTCGATTAGTCCACTGCTTTCGATGGTCGAGGCGTATAGGTTATTATCTATTATAGACTCCTGAAGTGAGAGTTTGTTTTCAAGATGGCTATCGTTTAAGAAAAGATCGCCATTGATTCTGCAATTCTGCATGTTTACTCTGTCTTTAGCAGTTATCTTGTTGAGATATACCTGTCCTCCATTGAATTGGGAACCACTGAGAGTCAGTGGAGACTGGAATATAGAATAGGCGAAATTAAAAGTATACTCAAATAGGCTGTTCTCCATATTAACGCAGTTTCTGAAATCGCAATCTTCAAAGACCACCTGCTTTAGGAATCTGGTAGTAACTGTTGCATTTGAATAGGTGCCAACCGATGTTACAGAGTCTAAAAATATACAGTTAATAAAGACAATAGGAGTAGCGATTTCGGCAACCATATGTCCTGATCCAACAACGGTTAACTCGTTGACTCTAGTGAAATCCAGCTTGCCTGTAATGATACAGTCTTTATAAATAGTCGTTTTCTGTTTGCTGATTTTTGAGATTATCTCTTTTGCTGTTATGCTGTTTTTTATGTCTGATTTCTCTTTAGCCTGACATGATGCCATTGCGAAGAGGGTAATGAGAGTCAATATAATTTGTCTGGAGTTTGTTTGAAATAGATCTATAATCATTGATTGCTATTATTTGAAACGATTGGGAGATTACTTTGGATAATCCAACTCAATTTACGCAAAAATAACTCTATTAAGCCATTGTACAGCCTCCTACATTAATGAATTTCTGACTGTAATATCTTTAACAGACTTTTTGAGAATAAACGATCTTGAATGTCAGTGTGAGGAATGTTCATTCCTTAAATTCTTTTATTTAAACTCGACAGATACGCTAATGATATTATTATCTTAGTTCTCAATTTATACAACTTAACCAAATGAAAAAGATCGTACTTTTTTTACTTTTCATCTCTGTGATTACCGTTTATGGGCAAGAGGTGACAAAAGAAGAGGCCATCATTGTCGCCAAAAATTACTTTTCTTCACTTGAGAGTAATAGAAAACAAGTTATAGACCTGAAAAATCTAAATGAAAATCGTGAGGATGGTGTTACAACCTGGTATCTAGTTAATTTCTTGCCAGAAGGTTGGGTATTGGTTTCGGGAAGAAAAGAGACAAGGCCAATTCTGGCTTTTAGTTATACAGGTTCAATAGCTCTTGAAAATACCACGCTGCCATTTCAGATGTGGACAGATCACTACTCCACTGAAATTAGAAGTGTGAGTGCTAATAAGAATCTTTGTCAACATAGAGATTGGGACTTATTGCTCTATAACAATGAGCATCTTCAAAGAGGCGTAAGATCTCTACTTCCAATATTAACCAGTACATGGAACCAAGACTGGCCATATAATGACGCATGCCCACCAGATGCCGCTGGCCCACATGGAAAGACTTATGCGGGCTGTGTTGCGACTGCTATGGGGCAGTTGTTGTACTATTTCAGATATCCTGTACAAGGGACGGGCAGCTATTCCTATACATGTCCCGGATATGGTGATCTTTCAGCTGACTTCTCTACTGCTGATTATGACTGGTCGGCTATGTCTGATGCTATAGATAGAAGTAATCCTGAAATTGCCAAGTTACTTTATCATTTGGGGATCTCTGTTGATATGCAATATGGACCAGATGGGTCAGGGATGTATAATCATAAGGCGGCTTATTCATTAAGGACCTATTTTAGGTTTAATCCTCAAACGCAGTATCTGTTCCGTGATTCAACAGATTTGGATTGGGATAGTGTAATTATTAATCATCTTGACAGAAGAATTCCTTTGTATTATGCAGGTTGGTCAGTGCCTAATATTAACGGACATGCCTTTATTTGTGATGGTTATCAGGATAGTACTATGTTCCATTTTAATTTTGGTTGGGGTGGAAATACTGATGGCTATTATGTTATTGATCCATTGGTTCCCGGAGGTAGTAATTTTAATCTTGCTCAGGAGCTTGTCATAAATGCAACTCCTTATGAGGTTGGAAATCCTTTCCCCTCAATTGGTTGTCAAGGTGAAACTACGTTAGAGTCGTTTGATGGCTCCCTTACAGATGGAGGTAATCCTTTAAATGGATATACTGCTTCCGATTGCAATTGGCTAATTAAACCTCAGACTACATTAGATTCGGTTTCCGCTCTGACTTTATCTTTTAATCTGCTTGATCTTAGTCCCGGAGACTCTATACACATATTTAAGGGGTCTAATTCACAAGCGCCACTATTAGGAAGTTGGGGTGGTCAGGTAGCACCTTCAGATATAAAGTATGAAGGGAATACTCTGTTTGTAAATTATAAATCTAATAATGCCTCGTTAGCCAATGGCTTTGATATTTCATATCACGCTACACTTCCGGTGTACTGTAAGGTGATGCCAACTATCAAGGATTTTAACGGTAGTATAGATGATGGATCGGGTCGTTTTCAGTATAACAATGATCAGACTTGTCTATGGCGTATTCAACCTGAAGGGGCACAGACTATTAAAATTACTTTTGATCAGTTTGCTCTTGCAACTGATGATTACATCAGGATAACAAACCTTGTGACAAATGATATCGTTGCTGAACTTTACGGAAGTGATGATCCTAACTTCTTACCTGAGGATTTAACGATTCCAGGATCAAAATTCTCTATGCTTTTTAAAACGAATAGTGTAAATCGAGCTCAAGGATGGAAAATGCACTATGAGTCTAATGTTGGAATTGATGACATAGATGTGCCTCACAGAGTATCAGTGGTGCCAAATCCAAATAGTGGTTCATTTACGATACTTTTCTCTGATCTAGTTCAGATTACCAATTTTGAGATATTCAATGAGACAGGGGGAGTTGTTTATTCACAGGATTGTAATTCTTTGATGGAATCAATGAAGCTTGGATTGACATTGAATTCAGGGTTCTATTTTATTCGAGCCATTTCCGATACCGGTGTAGTTTATATAGGAAAGTTCATAGTAAAATAGATTATAAATAAGAGGTTAGTTAAGAGAGCATCCTTGTTTAGCTAACCTCAAAAGAAAAGAGACGTTGATTTCAACGTCTCTTTTCTTTTGAGGTTATTTTCGTCTATTCAAAATCACTCATCTCTTCGTTTTGTCGCTGTAGTCTTCGTTTGAAGTCAT
>JAJTBW010000179.1 GCA_021286705.1 Sphingobacteriia bacterium | reverse complement strand
GTAATATAATTCTGTAGATAGAGGTAGTTCGCATCCTTGCTCTGAAGTGCTGTAGTAGCCACCTGAATTTCCTTCTCCTTCTCCAGAACCTTTGCCTTACGGTAGTTTGTATACCAACCACCACTTAAAAGATTCCAATCTAAGCCAACATAGACACGACGATAAAACGAAATATCTTCATTCTCTAAAATTCCGGGACTAAAATTCTCGGTGTAATTGCCTACTAAATTCAAGCCAATGTCACCATGCAATGCCTTAGCCTGAGCATCATAGAACTGTTGAAAAGCTAAGTTTTGATTTGTCTCCCCATATTGACTATCAAATAACAACCGTAACAAAGCCGTATCATTTACCGTCTTCACCGGATTTGCCAATGCAATCTGATCATTCAGAAAAGCCCCAACTCGCTCAGAGATGGCTTCCAACGAGAGCGAATCAACAGAAACATTCTGTCTAACACCCTGCCCTGAAACATTCATAAAGAGAACCATGCTCAGGCTTAGTATAAGCAACCTCCCTAGTGATGATATTTTAATTACAAAAGACATTTAACAAGTTGTTATTGTTTTCATTTACTCTAGCAACTAATATTCCAATTTTACCCATTCCCTTTGGTTGTTTCCACATAAAGATAAAACAAATTAATCTACATACAAACAATATCTAATAACATCCTTATTTATCAAGCGTTTACTCTTAAAAAAAAACAACAGATAAATCGACATTTTTTTTCATTAATTTAACATCAATACTGATCAATGATTCTGAAATTTCCAATTATTGGAGATGAGTACCAAAAACAAACCCAACTCAAATCTGTTATTTAGTATATCTTTGTCAAATTCTTCCCTAATGAACAGACAGATATGGATTATAAAGTATTAATCATTGAAGACGACCCAACGTCAGCGAAGATCATAGAGCTAACTCTAATTAAGTTAAAATACAATATAATCGGAATTGCCAGAACAGGAGAAGAGGGTTACTCGCTTGCACTATCAAGCGACCCGGATATCATCCTGATGGATATTAATCTCCCCGGAGAATGGGACGGAATAACAACAACGGAAAGAATTAAAGAGGTTAAGGATATCCCCGTTATTTATATTACTGCAAATTCAGAAGACACAACACTCAATCGTGCTGTTAGTACTGAACCAATTGGCTATCTACTAAAACCCTATAGTAGAGAACATTTACGAACCATTATTGAGCTAGGTATTCATCTCAATAAACTTCAAAAAAAACTAAAAGAGAGTGAACAACTTCTAAATGTTACTCTTCAAAGTATCTCAAATGGGGTAGTTGTCACAAATCACTTCGGCGAAGTAATTTACTTCAACAATGCTGCGAATAGTCTGCTTCAACTTGAAAACCCATCATCAGACCGTAAACATATAACTCAATATTGCCCGCTTTCACTGATCGACGGAACCAGCCTTAACTCTGATAACTTTTCAGGCTGGGCAGCCACTTTTTACACTGGCAGATTAATGGATGTCGTCATTGAACCTCAACCAGGTTTAGATACCGACCTGGAGATAAAAACGGCTCCAGTCCTCAATCTGACAAACGACCAGCCAGGTGTTGTTTTCACATTCAGAGATGTTACATCACAGAAACTTGCCGAGAAAAAACTTATCAGATTAAACGAAGAACTTGAATTAAGAGTTGAAAGAAGAACTCTTGAACTCAGGCAAAAGAATATCGAGCTCGAATCAGAAATTATAAAACGTAGAAAGACAGAAGAAGAACTTCAAAGTGCGCTTGAAAAACAACAAGAACTAAATAATTTCCAACAGAATATTGTAACGACTATTTCCCATGAGTTCAGAACGCCAATGACTACTATCTTAAGCTCAACTGAACTAATAGAAAGACTACTGGTCAAAAACGACATTCAAATTGACCACAAACTACATCACCACACAAATCAAATAAAAAAATCTGTTAAGACTCTTGTTGAGCTATTAAATGATGTTTTATTGGTAGAAAAAATGAAGGCTGATCAAGTTGAAATGTCTTGTAAACCGATCAATCCGGATGAATTCTTTACCCAGTTTATAGATGAGATAAAAATTGGCATTGGCAAAAAACATGTTATAGAGTATATTAACAATAATTTTCCTCATCAGATTATAACTGACCCAAAGCTACTACTACAGATTATAAATAATCTCTTATCGAACGCATTCAAATACAGTGAACCAAGAACTACCGTCTATTTTTCGGTCTTCATACAGTCTGATTCAATGAAAATATCCGTAAAAGATGAGGGTATCGGAATAAATAAAGAGGATATACCACGTCTCTTTGATACATTTTTCAGAAGCAATGAGTCTCAGAACATAGAAGGCACTGGTATAGGTCTTACCATTCTAAAAAGGGCTATCGATTTGCTTAGTGGAACCATTACGGTAGAAAGCGAAAAAGGGAAAGGCACCACTTTTACGGTAACCCTTCCCTTAACTCAAAACTAAAACTTTACTTAACGCTTTGCAGCTACTGAGCCAATCTGTTGAACGTTGACCACGCTGCTGAATTTATGTTGTTTGTTATCGGTGTCTGTTAATCTACCCAACACATAAATGGAGTATGTGCCAGTAGGATTTTTTCCTGCCTTTACCATGAGTTTCACAGTAAAATCATAATCTTCAGGTAGCTTTTCCAGTACTACGGTAGCACCCCTCTCTGTCGTGCTCATTGACATACCTTCACTCATCGTTGAAGGAACCATACTATAATTCTCGGGTAAAAGAATCCTTATCTCGCCTTTTCCCATCAACATTGCCTTATAAATCTGAATTGAAAGAGCAAACTCCTCCCCCTCATTTACCTTCTGAGGAGCCCAACAAAGCACATCAACAGTCGATGGTACTAGTCCTTTCTCTTCTTTCACACCAGATGCCTTCTTAGCAATACTATCATTACTCAATGCTTCAGCTTTGGCTGTAGTAAAAGAACCTGAGCTACTTGAATTCTCAGATGCCTTTTTTCCTGACTTCTTTAGATTGAATCTATAACCTATGCCTACACTGGTATATTCATAGATATCTTTATTGGTTAGCTTATTGGTTGCCTCTAAAGCATCAAGCTTATCTGAATTCACACCATTAAACTGGGTCTCTAAAGCAAAGACAAACTTCTCAGAAATCTGATAATTTAAACCTAGTCCCAATTGAAGACTGCCTTCTACTGTTCTTCCCCCAATTCCACTGCCGTAACCATTACCATTTCCGCCAACCTTCGTCTGAGCACTTAAACTATAGGCCGTCGTATTCCAGTTAGACAAGCCTACACCAGCCATGGCATACAACCTATATAGCTGATCGTTCTCTCTGCTCTGAAACAGACGACTAAAATTGACGGTTCCCTGTAAAGAACCTTGATAGATATCAGCTGTGAACTTCTGATCAAATACAGGATTTCTTCCAGCCAATTTACCTGCAATTGCTTGCATCCTGAGACCAACCCAACGGTTCATCTCCTTCTCGATACTAACGCCAACCCCCAAGCGCCAATCACGCATATAAGGGATCCCTTTATCCTCATTAAGATCACCTGTAAATGTCATAACGCCAACACTTACATTTACCTGCCAGTTACGATAGATAAAACTTGGTAGCGAATCGTTCTTCTGTGCAAAAGAACAATTTACCAAGCCAGTAATTAATAGAGTGAATAAAAGTTTGGCTATCGTTAAATGAGTTATTTTTCTTTTCATATCGGTAGCGTTTTAGCTGTTTAACGTAATTCCCTTTAAATGGTTGCACTTCTCTTCGCTATTTTTTTAAGTTATCCACATCCTAAGCGAAAGTTTTCAACAATTTACCAATTTATCATCCTTCCAAAACTTAAGCCAAAACATTTATACTACTATTTTTCTGATACTTACAAATCACACCCTTCACTAAATAATCCAAGCAAAAAACAATTTTCCAGCAAACGAACTAAATCCAAATTTCAGAAACTGTATAACACCGATAGACTCTAACATGGCGAATTATCATACTGAGCAAATAAAAAAGGCTGCCCGGTAGTTTTATGGCAGCCTTTTTTAGTAGGACGAAAAAACTCTACTTTATAACGAGTTTCCAATCTAACTCACTGCTTTTCCTAAGCATAGCACTTACCCCACAGTATTTATCCTGAGAAAGTTCTATAGCTCTACGTAATTTATCCTCCGGTAAATCTTTTCCTGAGAAGACATAGGTAATAGTGATCTTTTCATAAACCTTTGGATGATCTTCTGTCTGAACAGCATCCGTAATAATCTCAAAAGAGTCAAAACTTACTTTCATTTTATCCAGAATAGAAACCACATCCATCCCGGTACAACCAGCCAATCCCGCTAAAAGAAGCTTCTTAGGTCTCGCACCGGAGTCATCTCCTCCAACACTTGCGTCAGCATCCATCTTAATCTGATGGCCATCTACATTGCTTTCAAAAGCCATCTTGCCACTCCAGGTCGTTTTTACATCAATATTCATTGTGGTGTATTGTTTCTAAATAAACTTATTGAGCACAAAATTTGTTCAACAGCAAAAAGAGACTCAGAGGCATTGCATTAGTAAAATGGTGCTACTGAACAGTAACCATACGCTAAAAGACACCGGTAGACAAAACTAAGATTGCAGTTCGTATAACTTAATTCGATAATTTTAACCTCGTTTTTGTAGGTTGACTCGTTGTAAAATTTAATAGGCCTCCCTTTTATCCATATTCAGATTTTGACAATTATCAAATGTACCTGAAGTAAACACTGACAAATGAAAAACTCTATTCTAAGGATCCTTATAACCCTCATTCTCGCTTCCTCACTCACAGGATGCCACGTATTCAGGTCTATCTTCTGGGGAGGAGCAGGACGAAATGACTATAAATCATTTCCAGCATCAGTTGTCAAAAATGCTGATTCTGTTTTTAACTTCATAAAGACGGATATTCCATTTGAGATCGCCAATCCGGAACAAGCATCTCTCTTAGATGCCAAGACCTTCGACTCATTTCTTAAAAAGACTAAAACGATAGCCTTTATTGTCATTCGAAATGACTCTCTCATCTACGAGGCCTATCCGGATGGAGATTCATCTAACTCTATATTCCCCTCTTTTTCGGTTGCTAAATCGTTTGTATCTGCATTAATCGGCATTGCTATTGATGAAGGTTATATAAAATCAGAGTCTGACTCTATCACAAAGTATCTAACAGAACTTCGAGGCCAGGGGTTAGAACGTGTAACCATTCGTGATCTCCTGAATATGAGAGCTGGTTTAAACTACAAAGAGACCTATTTAAACCCTTTCGGCGATGCATCGGTCTACTACTTCGGAACAAACCTTAAAAAGGCTATATCAAAGCTAAAATGCGCCTACGAATCAAATTCCAGATATGAATACCAAAGTGCTGCAACCCTTTTGCTTTCGCTCGCTCTTGAAGCCGCAACAAAACAACGGGTAAGCGACTATTTATCTATAAAAATATGGCAACCTCTGGGGATGCAATCGGATGCCTCCTGGAGCTTTGACTCTAAAAATGACTCTATCATTAAATCTTTCTGTTGCCTTAATGCCACAGCGCTCGATTTCGCCCGTTTCGGCAGACTATGGCTTAATAGAGGTAAATGGAACGGACAAAGAATTATATCTGAACAATATATCAATCGTGCTCTTAGTGACACCCTCAACAGCAAAGACAGCCAGAACTATCCATATTCTCACCAGTGGAGACCCATTCATGATGGCTCATTCTTTGCAAAAGGAGTCCTGGGTCAGTATATCTTTGTTAACCCCACTAAACAGATGATCATTGTCAGGTTAGGAAGAAAGAGTGATAAGATAAACTGGGCTAAGATATTCAGAGAGATTAAAATTCATCCTTCAAAGGGTAATCATTGACCTGATCATTTTAGCCTCTTCAACTACCATAATTTAACCTTAATTTTGACACATCTTATTCGATACGCTATAAATTAACTCATATGAAAAAAACGTTCATTGTCTTTATCTCCTTATTAGTACTAGTAGCTTGTGATAAAGCGAAAGAGATTATTGATGAAGTATTACCAGGCTTAACAGAAGAACAGGTAGTTGAGGGACTAAAGTCGGCTCTTGTTGTTGGCACTGACACAGCAACCTATTCTCTGCATCAGAAAAATGGATACTACAATGACCCATTGGTCAAGATCCTATTACCCGATGACACAAAAGCCTTAATCGAAAACATAGAGTTAATTCCGGGTGGTGCATCTCTGCTTAACGACCTAATTGTGCGAATGAATCGAGCTGCTGAAGATGCAGCAACTGAAGCTACCCCAATCTTTGTCAATGCGATATCGTCAATGACAATCTCAGATGGAGTTACCATCCTAAAAGGAGCGGATGACGCAGCGACCCAATATCTTAAATCAAAGACCTACGAATCATTAGTGGCCACTTTTCAACCTAAGATTGCAGCTTCTTTAGACAAGCCCCTCATTGGCGGTGTTTCTGCTAGTGAAACATGGGAACAGTTAAGATCACTCAACAACAGTATCGCTAATACCCTTGTAGGTCAGTTAGCCGGACTAACAACCATTAACTACACCCTTGACGAACATGTCACAAGAAAAGGGTTAGACGGCCTGTTTGTCTATGTAGCTCAGGAGGAGAAAGCCATACGCCATGACCCACTGGCACGGGTCACTGAGATACTTAAGAAAGTATTTGGTGCAATCTGATTAGATAGGTACGAAGACCAACTGACAACACCCGGCGCATAAACGCCGGATAGGATTAAGCTGAATCTGCTAAATCAACAACATTTATTATTTACGTAGTATCCACCTATTCTAGGTGCCCCAACAAAGGATATATAATTGGCTTCTTTAAGCATTTTGATATTCCTTTCTGTTGTAGAAACTCCTTTCACTATTACTGAAGCCAATGAAAGTGAAGGGAACTTTAAGCCGGGTGTTCTTTTTATGGCTTCATAAAGCATTTCCACATACTTTCGCAGGAAGCATATTTGAGCAACATCAGGGTTTCGTAGAATACAATTATGCTCTCTCTTTAAGTCAGCAATCTTGACCCCATTAGGTATACCATCATAATTCACAATTTCAAGAAGGTGATACTCTCTAATACTGGTTAAAGTATCACCAAAAGTGACGAAGAACCGGTATCACCGAAATATGCACTTTATATGCATCCCAATCTTTTGTTACTTGTTTGAGTTTGATTTTGTCTTGAAAAGAGGAAGAGTTGTTGGTCCGATAGTTTTAATTTATGAAGCCTTGTTTGTTTGGGTCGTTCTCAGTATCTCTTAATGCCATTAAAAAAAATAATGCTGTTGTAAGTCTTTGTTGTCCATCTACAACTACTAATTAATTTGCAAAACCAGCCTTTTCTTCTTTAATTACTACGGTTCCAAAAAAGTATTCTAGTTTGACGTGTTGCTTCGAGTCTAAATGCGATTCAATGATTCTTGAAACGTCACAAAGTATCATTCAATTTCAGGTTTACCCCAAGCGTATGCTCTTTGCAAAGGTGGTATACAAAATGGTGTCGCATTTTTCGTTAAAACGTCATTTATTGAATGGCTCTCTGTCTTCAAAATTTATTTTCAGTTTACGCTCGTTCTCTAAGGTTGCACCCAACGGTTTGCGGCTTTGCGAAGAAGCGGATTTCGGAGCATAAAACTGTCAACACACCACATAAGTTGATGCGAGGTAGAATGTTCGATTAAACACTGAACCCGCTTTTTTGCAAAACCGCTGTTACCACCATTGCTTCCTTATTTTCACACTATTTCATTTTTGATTTCATTTTCTTTGTTAAATAATAACCTCCTGTATGAGCTGCTTCTCCTTTAAATTCTATTAGGCCAGCATCTTTAAGTTGCTTAATATATCTTTCCATACTACTATCAGGTAAGCCAGTAGCTTCTTTATACTCAGGAACTCTATTCCCTTCATTAGCTGCAATAGCACTTAATAGAATAGCTAGTTTATCTTTAACTCCTTTAGTTACTCCTTCGATAGCTCCTTCAATAGCTCCTTCAGTTGCTCCCTCATTTGCTCCCTCATTTGCTCCTTCAGTTGCTCCTTCAGTTGCTCCTTTAGTAGCACCTTCAATTGCACCACCAAGTTTAACATCACTAAAGAAAGTTAACTTAACAGTTTGTTTTCCTATTTCCCATACGGGTGCTTTAATACCAGCTTGTTTACAAGCATCTATAATCTTTATCCCAGATTATGCAGTGGATTGTTCCAGCTGAGGTTTATATTTTTTGATTTTCT
>JAJTBW010000178.1 GCA_021286705.1 Sphingobacteriia bacterium | reverse complement strand
TTTACTCGTCCCGTTCATCTCCCGTTCCCTTGATCTACCTACCTTCTCCTGTTCCTCTCCTGTTCTCCTCTTATGCCTCTCCCTATCCTCTCCCTATCCTCTCCCTATCCTCTCCCTATAAACTCGTGTAAGATTAGAACAATATAGGTAGAGGATATAGAGGGGAAATTGAGAGGATATTGAGAGGATGTCGAGGAGATGTTTAAACGAATAGAGAGAGGAACGAGAGAGAGTAAGACATAGGCACACGAATGACACGGATTTAAACGGATTCCACGGATTGGGTTGAACACTGATGACACAGATTAGAAGGATTTACACCTGAGAACGTCCCAGCCTCCCTCATTTTATGTTTAGTTTTATACCTCCTCAATACTTATCCCAAAAAAAATGAGCAACCCTTAAAATATTTTATCAGGTTAGTTGTCCTCTCAAGTAAGGTGAGACTCATGAACCGAATGGCTTCAAGCCGGATGATGCCCTGTACATGACCTAGCCTTAATCCTAAACTGAAATAATCTATAAAACTTTATATCATGAAAAACAGAGGTCTGTTTGTACTGGCATTCCTGAAGAGATTCGCAATGGGTCTGCTTATTATTTTCCTTTTCAGTGGCATTGTGATGCTTCTTTGGAATTTCTTAATTCCCGATATTCTGGGTCTTAAAACCATCAATTTCTGGCAAGCCGCCGCCATGATCGCCCTCTCCCGCATCCTCTTTGGCCATTTCTGGGGTCATAACTTTGGTGATCGTCACCATGACCATTTTAATTTTAAGAAGAGAGAGCAACTTCGCGAGAAATGGATGGAGATGACGGATGAGGAGAGGAAAACGTTCTTCGACAAAAGAAGGGAGTTCTTTGGTGACCACCCTTTCAGTCGTGAGGATTTCTGGAGTAGCAGGTGCAATCGTAAAACGAAAGATGAACCCTCCAAAAGCGAATAATAAGCAATTCAACGAGCATGAGGTCGGGCAAATGGTAAAAGAGTACCAACCCGGCCTTAAAGCTTACGTTCGCAAGCACGTTGATGACTTCGACGATGCGGATGATATCATCCAGGATGTTTTCTACCAATTGATTAAGACTATCGAGGATGCATTGAATCCCATTGAACATGTCTCAGGCTGGCTATACAGGGTCGCTAAAAACCTCATCATCAACCGTGGAAAGAAAAAAAGAGAGGAGAGATTGCCTGAATACGATGATAAGGACACCGACATCTTAAATGAATTACCGGATATCTTTTTCAGCAAAGAGACCTCTCCCTCTCCTGAATTAGAGTACCTCCGCTCTCTTGTCTGGTCTGAACTTGAACTCGCCCTCTCTGAGCTACCTATCGAACAACGTGAGGTCTTCGAGATGACTGAACTCGAGGGTCTGCCAGTCAAAGCGATCGCAAAAATCACCGGTGTCCCCGTTAACACACTGCTCTCACGAAAACATTACGCCGTATTACACCTCAGAAAACGACTCTCAGAACTTTATCAGGAAATCATCTATTCTCAATAAAATGTGAACCCACTCAATCACTAAGTTCATCAAGGCAAAGGTCAATTCTCAACTTAACGCAGGCTAATTAAAGAATCTGTCATTATATCCGGCCAATATAAAACCGACGGGTTATCACGCTCTGAACGTCCAATCCTCTTTATAATTCTTAAACCCCATCTATTCCCGATTTACCCGGGAGAGGCTCTTTATGTGCCTTAAAATAACCATTAATCTTATGACAACCTTAATAAGATCATTAATTATCAACGTATTACTCGCAGTAGCTCTCACAGCCACCGGACAAGATCGTGTTGTGAAGCTCTCGTTAGATGAAGCCTGCCGATTGGCAATCGACAGCAACCTAAAGATCATCAACGCCCGTATAGAGACCCAAAAGATCCATTTTCAAGAGGCTGAAGCCAAAAGCAAACTCTATCCAACAGTCGATGGCTATAGCGACTTCAGTTACTATTACGCAATCCCCCGTATGATGATGCCTGGCGAATTCTTTGGCCAAGAAGGTGAAATATCAGTCGAGATTGGTACCAAATTCGACTGGAGTACCGGTATCAAAGCCTCAATGTCTCTTGTAGATCTTACCAAGCTATCGGCTATCAGACTCGCTAAAAGCATGAAGCAGATGGGTCACCTCTCGCTCGAACAGAAAAAAGAGGAGATCATTTACCAGATTCATCAACTCTACTACTTAAGCCAATCAACTTCTGAACAGATTAACTACCTCAATAAAAACCTTATCAACACCTACCGCTTGCTCGCTATTATCGACGAGCAAATAAAAAACGGAGTGGCTCGAAAAATAGACTATGCCAATATGCTGGTCAACAAAAACAACCTCCTCACCCGCATAGATAACTGCAAAAAGATAAAAGAACAACAAGACAATACGCTCAAATATATTCTGGGACTAGATCAGGAGTCGCAAATAGAGCTCACCGACTCTTTAACCGATCAGGCTGATGCTCCTGAGGTCACCCGACCAAACCTCTCACTCCATACCGACATCAGACTCTTTGACGTGGAGTTAAGAAATATTCAAATAAAAAAGGAGACGGTGGCACGTGAGTATCTACCCTCGCTGGCGGCATCGAGTCAATTCTATTATCAGGGTCAACAGAATGAGTTCAACTTCTTTGACGGCAGAGATCGACTCTTTCATGTAGGCTATGTAGGGGTAAGCCTCAATGTCCCCCTCTTTCATGGTTTTGAACGGCAGAGCCGAATCAGACAAAACAGAACCGAGATTGAGCAATTACAAAACAGTCGCCAAGATGCCATAAACAACCTTGACAAGGAGTACAAGAATGCTTTAGCCGAATACTCTAACAGCCTCAGAGCCATCCACCGGCAACAAGAGAACATAAGGGTTGCCGAGGAGAACTACAATACAAGCCTTGAACAATACAGGCAACAGGTGCTGCTTCTGTCTGAACTCATCCTGGCCGAAAATGCACTTACCGAGGCGAGGCTATCTTACGTTGAGGCCCTGTTACAGATGAATAACTCGATGTTAGATATGAAGAGAATTAACGGAAAACTGATAATCAATCAACAAAATAAAAAGTAAGATGAATCTGCTAAAAAAGAATTTCAAACTAATTACTATCGTGATAACTCTTATTGTTATAATGGCAGCAAGGCTTATAACCAATAAAGAGAGTTTTGACAGAGAACAAAAACTTGCTTCTGAGACCTCGGGGGCAGTGCCGGTTCTAGCCGCAAAAGCTACACTGAGACCCATCGATAACAGCTTTATTGCCGATGGTTTATTTGTAGCCAATCGGGAGGTAAAGCTATCGGCTGAGATAGCCGGAAGGGTGACCAAAGTTATTGCCATGGTTGGTGACCATGTTCATACAGGAGCGCTTCTGGCCGAGATAGACAACAGGGTACTAACCGTTCAGCTTCAACAAGCAAAGGCCAACCTCCAAAAGCTTGAGAAAGATATGCAACGAAATGAGTCGCTGGTGAAGAGCGATGGAGTAACCCTTCAACAATATGAACAATCAAAACAGGAGGTGATAACGGCTCGTGCGACACTGACTGATCTTCAAAACCAGTACGACAACTCCTTTATCAGAGCCCCTTTTGACGGCACCATCACCCATCGTGACATCGAGCTAGGCAGCTATCTGTCACCCGGAAACGAACTATTTTCATTATCGACAACCTCTTTCAATAAGCTGGTGGTTAACCTGTCAACTGAGCAACTTGGCTTGATTGAGAAAGGGCGCACCGTTGTGGTCACTGCCGATGATATCGAAGGTGAAACCCTGAAAGGAAAGGTAAGTTCAATCAATGAGAGGGCAAACGCATCAAACCAGTTTGAAGTAGAAATCTCATTAGAGAGCGATTTGAATGGAAGGATTAAACCGGGTATGTTTGGTAAGGCTTCGTTTGTTAATGCGAACGGCAGACAGGCTCTGATCATTCCGAGAACAGCTATACAAGGCAGCATTAAGGATGCTGAGGTATATGTGGTAAAGGGCGATTCGGTTGTAGTGACCAAAATAACGGTCGCCATATTAAACACGAAGGAGGTTATAGTGACTTCAGGGCTGACAGAGAATGATCTATTGGTGGTCTCGGGGCAGATAAACCTGACGAATGGCACAAAAGTAAAGACAACCTTATAAAGCCGACAAACATGAATATTTCAAAATTATCGGTTAACAGACCAACGTTGGTGGTGGTGGTCTTTACGGTACTGTTGTTTCTGGGATTTGCAGGTTATAAAAATCTGAAGTACGAATTGCTTCCGCCAATGACGGCACCTGCCTTTGTTGTTACCACGGTTTATCCGGGTGCATCGCCCTCGGAGGTAGAGAATGATGAGACTAAGAAGTTGGAGGAGATTATCTCTTCAGTTGAAAACATTGATCATATTAAATCCACCTCTTCGGAAGGGGTCTCAGTGGTAGGCATCTCGTTGAAGATGTCGGGCGATGTTAACGATGCCATTGAGGATGCTCAGCGACGGATTAACGGGGGCATAAGCACCTTACCCGATGGCATTGAACAGCCGGTCATTTCAAAGATTGCCACAAGCGATATGCCTATCATGAAGATGGGGGTCACCTCCACTCTTACGGCTACTGAGTTCTACGATCTGATGAAGCATACAATACAACCAGAGCTAGCCCGGATTAAAGGGGTCGCCGAGGTCTCACTGGTAGGTGGTAACGAACGCGAAATAAGGGTCAATCTTGATCCTGATAAGCTGAAGGCTCACAACCTCTCCTCCTTGCAGGTCTTGCAGGCAATAGAGCAATCCAACGCCGACTTTCCGGCGGGAAAGATCAAGGATAGTCATTCGCAAACCAACATTCGACTCACAGGCAAGTTCAGAACCGTGGAGGATATCCGAAATACAGTAGTTCTATCGGGAGAAAATGGATCGGGTGTGATGGTAAAGGATCTCGCTGAGGTTATGGATGCAGGAAAAGAGAGTAGTGTTCTGAATCGTATCAATGGAACAAACTCTATTGGCATCAACATAAAGAAACAGACCGATGCCAATGCGGTTGAGGTGTGTCACAATGTACATCAAAAAATTGCTGAGATAGAGCACAATTATCAGGCTAACCAACTTCGCTTCGAGGTAGCCTTTGACTCCTCAGACTTCACAGAGCATGCAGCCGACTCGGTAATGCAAGATCTTATGTTTGCCATATTCCTGGTGGCATTGGTCATGATGGTATTCCTGCACGGCCTACGCAATGCCGTTATAGTCATGGTTGCCATTCCACTCTCTATTATCTCATCCTTTATCGGCATGTACCTGCTTGGCTATAGCCTGAATATCATGACACTACTAGCCATGTCGCTGGTGATTGGTATTTTGGTTGATGATGCCATTGTGGTTCTTGAGAACATCTACCGCCATCTCGAGATGGGCAAAGAGCGTGTAAAGGCTACATTAGATGGTCGTTCTGAGATAGGTTTCACCGCCATCGCCATTACGCTGGTCGATGTGGTGGTCTTTCTTCCTATAGGCATGGCATCCGGCTTTATTGGTCCGCTGATTGGCCCCTTGGCTTTGGTGGTAGTAGTCACAACTCTCTTAAGTTTGTTGGTAGCCTTCACGGCGATCCCCCTGTTGGCCTCTCGTTTTGTCAGGCTGGAGCATCTCAGCAGAGAGAAACTTACCGGTCGTTTCTTCCTTTGGATAGAGGGAGAGATTAACCAGTTCTCTAATTTCATACAACGACTATTGATAAGGGCGATGCACCACAAGATTATAACCTTTTCCATAGTAACTATCCTCTTTATTGCCTCAGTGATGCTTATTCCGGCAGGCTTTGTCGGAACAGAGGCTTTCAGTCTGGGCGATGCCGGAGAGTGTGTCATTCAAGTGGAGATGGCCAAAGATGCCACATTAAAGGAGACGAACCTGAAGGTACTTGAGATTGAGAGAATTCTTAGAACAAAACCTGAGGTTAAGTCACTATTCACTACCATTGGAGCAACGAGTGAGGGAATGGGGATGAATGCCAATAGTTCTAACAAAGCCGAAATTGATATAAAGTTGGTCGACAAGAAATTCCGAGATGTCTCGGCAAATGTGTATGCTAATCAACTTAAAAACGAGTTGATGGAGAAAATCACAGGGGCAAAGATCACGGCAGCGGCTATCAATCCGATGTTTGGAGGAACTGATGATGCACCGATCCAGATCATTGTAATGTCCTCAAATTCTGATTCACTGACTAAATACTCAGATAAGATTCAGGCGATGGTAAAGCGGACTCCGGGGACTACCAATGTCAAATCTACACTTGAGAATGCCAATACCGAGATATCGGTTGAGCTTGACAAGAAGAAGATGGCCGATCTAGGTCTCGATTTAGGCTCAGTGGGGGCGGTAATATCTACCGCATTCAGCGGCAACACCGATGCAAAGTTTGCTTCAGGCACCTACGAATATGACATCAATATCGTCTATGACGAGTTTAACCGTAGCAGTCTAGACGATGTTTCCAATCTGACCTTTATCAATAGTGAAGATCAGCCCATCCGTCTTTCGCAGTTTGCCACCATCGATTATAAGAAGGGATACTCAGCATTAGAGCGATACGACAAAAACACTTCGAGTACGTTGCAGGCGCAGGTGTTAGGCCGGTCGTCGGGCGATGTAGGCGATGAGATTCGAGCAAAAGTGGATGCCATGAATCTGCCGGCTAACGTTTCAGTCACCTACGACGGAGATATGCAGATGCAAGGCGATGCCTTTGGTACGCTTGGCTTTGCCCTGCTCACGGCCATCTTCCTGGTATATCTCATCATGGTTGCACTGTATGAGTCATATCTCTATCCATTCGTTGTATTATTTACGATTCCGTTGGCCATAGTCGGTGCGCTGCTTGGACTGGCATTAGCAAAGCAGACCCTTAGCATTTTCAGTATTGTAGGAATTATCATGTTGATTGGTTTAGTGGCTAAGAATGCCATATTGGTGGTCGATTTCACTAACCATCTGATAAAACAGGGAAAAGTGACCAAAGAGGCACTGCTTGAGGCAACCAGGACAAGACTTCGACCCGTGCTTATGACCACTGTGGCGATGATCATCGGTTTACTTCCCATTGCATTAGCCACGGGAGCCGCATCAGAGTGGAAGAATGGCATTGCATGGGTTTTAATCGGCGGACTAACCAGTTCTATGTTCCTCACGCTGATTATAGTACCGGTGATGTTCCTGACGATGGAGAACTTCACACGGTGGGGCTCTCGCTTAATTGGCAGATTCTCCGTTAAAAAAAAGGAGCTACAACCCACCACTGAGGCGGGCTAGAATGCGATTAATTATAGAAAATAGGATTAAGCAGGTCGATAACTACAGTCACAAATTGATTGTACTATCGACCTCTTCAGAGGGGCAAAAATAAATCAGGACGATAAATACAAACAATATCAGGACTACAGAAGATGGATTATAATATCGAAATAAACGAAATCAGGCTGCAACAGCTTCAGGCGATGTTCAATGAGATCTTTTTTCAGATAGGAAGAAGTACACTATCTCAGAGTGCCACCATGTCGTCAATACTAAAAACCCTAATCTTGGGGTATAGCGAGCTCAATTTAAGCTTAACTTTCAAGAATGAACCACAGAGTCGACCTCACCACTTAAACGCCCTAGCGGCTCTTAAATTAACGAAAAAGAACATCCATGATTGGCAGAGAGAGATTCAGACGGCCAACCAATCGGACAGCCTCCTCGACACCCTCATTGAGAACTGCCAAGCAATAGAGAACACCTTAATGGATCAGTAGACGCACTTTGTGGATCAGGACATAGACAGATGCACTTCGTGCATCAGAACATAGGCACACGGATGACACGGATTTTAACGGATTCCACGGATTGTTTTGAACACTGATGACACAGATTTGATGGATTTACACAGATTTAGATAGACGCACTGTAGCCCCCAGGTGCGCTAGCACCGGTAATATTTGTAGCCGTCAGGTAAGGCACCCCCATGATCTTTTCTAAGGTGCAGCGCACCGAAATATTTTCCATTTTAGAAATTAATATCCCGAACCTGTTATCACAAATCTAATATGCACTTCGTGCATCAGAACATAGGCACACGGATTTAACGGATTTAAACGGATTCCACGGATTGATTAGAACACTGATGACACAGATTAGACGGATTCACACAGAATTTAAATAGACGCACTGTAGCCCCCAGGTGCGCTAGCACCGGAAATAGTTGTAGCCGTCAGGTAAAGCACCCCCCAAGATCTTTTCTAAGGTGCAGCGCACCG
>JAJTBW010000177.1 GCA_021286705.1 Sphingobacteriia bacterium | reverse complement strand
CAGTGTTCTAATCAATCCGTGGCATCCGTTAAAATCCGTAAAATCCGTGTGCCTAGGTCCGATGCACGAAGTGCATCCACTCCCTGAAAATCCGTGTGTCTATGTTCTGATGCACGAAGTGCATCCACTTTCGCCCCAAGAAACATTTGTATTCCTAGGTCCAATTTTAAATTCTAAGGAGTCCCTTCAACAATCCAAGTAAAAATCATAGATACTTTGAACAACTAATTAAAACAAAAAAATAAAGATAATAACTCTACTTACGAAATAATTTCTAATTTAGGACACACATTGACTTCAAAAACAACAACTAATTAGAGAGAGAAAGGAAGAGAGATTATGGATCATCGTGTAATAATAATAAGAATTGTAATAATTCTTATGTTTCAATTTGCGACAAGGCAAGTAATTGCAGACGACTATTATTGGGTCGGAGGAAGTGGTAGCTGGTCTGAACTCGATCACTGGGCTACATCATCCGGCGGTTCAACCATGCATTTTACAGTTCCGACGGCCATTGATGATGTCTTTTTTGATGCTAATAGCTTTTTACAGCCGAATCAAGTTGTTACGATTGACCTAGCAGGTAGCGGATTACAAGCTGCCTGCAAGAACATGAACTGGATCGGAGTAACAAATAGCCCTACACTCACAGGCAATTCGCTAAATAGTTTAAGGATCTTTGGTTCATTAACACTTTCAGCAAATATGAACAATGACTTTCTGGGTGACATAAAATTAGAATCCGGTCAATTAGCGAATCAAGTTCAAACCAATGGTGTTCCAATAAAAGGAAATCTAATTTTCTCAGGTGATGGTGGTTGGAATCTTACCGATAATATCGTATGCCAAAAAAAGTTCATTCATCAAAGAGGCTCATTAAATCTGCTGGACATCATTTTAACATGCCATCAAGGCTATGATTCACAAGGAATTGAAACTAGATCAATACTACTTAACCACTCTAGATTAGCAATATATGGTGGGATGATAATAACAACAGACAATCTAACTTTAAGCGCCGACAATTCCACCATTACGATTTATGGGGCAGACATTGGTTCAAGAATTCAGGGTACAAATTCAGTTAGTTTTAACAATTTAACCTTTTCGAACACCAACACTAGCTGTTCCAATATCATAAACATAAATTACATCGAGTTTAATACCACTATCTCTGCTCACAAACTAATACTAGACAATGGTTATGTTTACCTAAGCGGAATGGGAAGCACTTATCCTGTGCTTTCTTGTGACTCACTAATCATGACCGGCCCCTGTGGAAAACGAATCAACCAGTGGATGACGCTACAAGTAGAATCCATGATTGGAATGCCAGAAATGGGATTATTAGAATTGTCAATAAATTCCGACGATCAGATAAGGAGGATTATTTTAAACAATGAAGCGACGGTGATAAATGGTGAAGGCAGTATATTTGACTATGCTTGGATAAATTCTAACACTACGATTAACGGAGGGTTCGTCTTTGATACACTTCTCTTATGCGAAGGAAGGAGCTACACATTACTTTCTGGTTCAGAGCAAAACATAATCGATACATTGGGATTAACAGGTACCTGTACCTCTATTATCTCACTACAAAGTACAACATCGGGTGTGACCGCCGCTCTTAAAAAGCTTGGAGGCAATGTTAAAGGATCATACCTACAAATAAAAGATATAGAATCTAAAGGAGGAGCCCTATTTATTGCCAACAACACGATAGATCTTGGTAACAACCCAGGTTGGATTATCCAAAGTCCACCTCTTAGGGTACTCTATTGGGTTGGAGGAGAAGGAAATTGGAATGATGTTAACCATTGGGCAATCTCATCAGGAGGAACAGGAGGAGAATGTCTACCAACGGTTTTTGATGATGTTATCTTCGACATCAATAGTTTCACCACAAACAATCAAATTGTAACCATTAACATTTCATATGCAGTATGTAGGACAATGGATTGGAGCTCTGTGGATAAGAATCCCATTCTAGCAGGTATAGCAACAAATACACTTCAAATATTTGGATCACTCTATTTAGCTTCAGATATGTCTAATCAGTTTAATGGGGAGCTGAGTTTTGAGTCAAATCAATCAGGAAATGTAATTGTAAGCAACGGACAACCTATAAAGGGAGTAATCTATTTTAGAGGACTAGGAAGTTGGACCATTCATGACAATATGTATTGTATTAAAAGCTTTAATCACTTATCAGGAAGCATCATACTAAACAATATTTTACTAACAATTAATGCTGGCTTTTATGCTGGAACCATCAGCCCCCGTGAACTACTTACAAACGAATCTACAGTGAGAATAAATGCGGGGGGTACGGTTATAAATACCAGTAATTATCATTTAGAGGCCACAGCATCGAGTTGGTATATTGCTGGTCAGAACGAACTTTCTGAAATCTATGGTACCAATAGTGTAATCTTTAAGAAGGTTATCTTTATTAACACATTTGGCGGAAACTTTCCAGATTATGGTGTTCACTATTTAAATCTCAGTGCTAATCTAACCTTTCACCACTTGGGTTTAGATGGTGGCAATATTAAAGTAATACCCAACTCAATCAGTTCAACAATTATAGCTGACAGTCTTTTTCTATCCGGATGGGGAAACAAGCAATTTGGACAGAATGCTGCGTTTTTAATCCACTATATTCACAGCACGTCTCAGGTACCATATCTTCTTATAAAGGCTGAAAGTGATGATCACATTGATCGCCTCTTTTTAAATGGAATTACGACTGACTTAGAAGGAGGAGGGACAAGCTTTGAACTTTTAAATCTTAACACTGATACTCGTTTTCTTAGCTCATTTTCAATTGATAGTCTTCAATTGACAGCAGGAAAATCTTATCAAATCAACTCTGGTCAGACACTTTCTATTAATAACGAACTCTTTGCTAATGGATCCTGTTCACAGACCATCATAATCAATAGCCTAACGGAAGGCTCAGCAGCCTATTTAAGAAAATCTGGAAGTCAGATAACAGTAAATTATTGCGATTTAAAAGATATACACGCCACAGGAGGCGCCCTCTTTACTGCCAATAATACAATTGACAGAGGCAATAATCTGGGTTGGCAAATCAATCCACCTGTTTATGGCACCCATTATTGGATTGGGGGAGTTGGAAATTGGTCAGACATGAATCATTGGGCCTTATCGAGCGGTGGGGCTCCAGGAGCCTGTCCACCTACGGCTTTTGATGATGTAATTTTTGATAATAATAGTTTTTCAAGTAGTAATGAAACCGTAACTATCGATATTACAAACGCATCCTGCAAAAACATGATTTGGCAAACAGTAGCCATAAACCCTATTCTGCAGGGCACTATAGACAAGAAACTATCAATTTACGGCAAACTAGTGTTTTGTAGTGAGATGATTAACAATTTCCTAGGCACAATTCAACTAAAGTCTCCACTTCCAGGTAATTTTTTAACAATGAATGGGCAAAGTATCAAAGGTAATCTTGAATTCGCAGGTACTGGCGGTTGGATCGTTACTGATGATCTTCAGTGTAATGGTAGACTTTTCCAAAACGCAGGTACGCTTGAATTAGAAAATATCCAACTGACTACATTTGGAGGCTTTTATTCCGATGGATCGCTGTTAAGAAGACTAATTCTTAACAACTCTTTGGTAACCATCAATGGTGATGGATTAATTATCAACACTGATAACTTAATAATTGATAAAGGCCAATCTGAAGTCAACGTTTTAACACAAAATACCGCTTCGACGATAAAAGGTAGCAGTACGGCTCACTTTCACAAACTCCTCTTCCGTAATACAAATCTCTCAAACTCCTATATTATAAACATCCACTATCTACTTTTATATGGTTCTTTAGATGTTGACCAGCTTACCTTAAGCGGCGGATTCATTAATGCTCAATCATACTCGACAACCTCAAAAATTTATGCGAGAGAGATACATTTTGAAGGCCCTGGTGATAAGATAATAAAACAAAGTATCACCTTAAAAATCGACTTACTAAAAAGCAATAGTACTTTTCTCAATCTTTTTCTTGAGACGAATATACAGGATACCATTCATCGAATAGAACTACGCAATGGGCATTGCTACTTATCAGGGGGAGGACTGAAAAACCAATTTATGGATCTTGAATGTTCTACAGATATAATAGGAAATTACACTACTGATAGTTTACTATTTTATCCAGGTCGCTCTTACATTCTACAGGCTGGAGCAATACTGACAATTCAGAATCACTTAAGGATAAGAGGGAACAACTGTCTACCGATACAAATTAGATCATCTATTCAGGGGACACAAGCAGTCATCACAAAGAACGCTGGAATAGTTTCAGGTGACTTTCTAGAATTGAGAGATATAAATGCGACAGGAGGAGCTACCTTTTTTGCAGGAAACTTAAGCACTGACCTTGGGAATAACACAGGATGGGATTTCTTAAACTCACCAAACTATTATTATGGGTTAGGTCCTGATACTACAATTTGCAGTGGACAAACGCTTACAACAAACAATTTCAATGGAGCAATCTCGTACCTATGGCAAGATGGCAGCACGCTTCCCTTTTTTATTATCAATCAATCTGGCTCTTATTGGGTAGAAGCTACCTACGGGCCAAACTGCCACTATCGCGATACGATTGTGGTTCAAGTTAAACCAACACCTTTAGTGTCCATCTCAGAGTTAACACCTACTGTCTGTAAAACAGAACCCTTCTCCTTAACATCTGAGGTAACATTAGGGCTTGAACCATACCAATACAAATGGTACACAAGTAATACTATTCCTGACACCCTCCTCCAAACGCCAATTGCAGACACCCCATCGCTCACTATTGATCCTTCTCAACTCAACTGGTCAACACCCTACTATCTAGTATCTGCGAAGTGTTCAAATGGATGTATTGGCACTGATACAATCCAATTTTTAATACCACCTCCTATCACTATTACATTAGCAACAACCTCACCAAGTGCTTGTGGAACATCTACGGGGACAATTAACGCTGTTGCCTCAGGAGGAATTCCTTTCTCCAGTAGCCAACCGTATAATTATCTTTGGAATACTACACCACCAATAAACACTTCAAACTTATCGAACCTTGCTGCTGGAAGTTATAGATTAACGGTTACTGACTCACTAGGCTGCCAAGTAGATACCACAATTATTCTAGCTGACCCTGGAACTACCACTGTTGATTTAAATATTAATAGCAATATTGCATGTTCTAATGAGATTATCACCGCCACCGCTTCCGGTTTTAGTCTCTACGAATTCTTCATTGATGGAGCCAGCCAGGGATTACCAAACAACCAGTCACAATTATTAATTACAGGTTTTGCACCAGGAGAGCACAATCTATATGTCATTGGAACGACTGGAAGTTGTTCTTCTGGTTCAGCAATTGTGCCGTTTAATATCATTTCAGGAGAAACGTTAACGGCCCATATAGAATCTAATCCAACGCCCCCTGTCTGTATGGGAGAAACTGTAAACTTTACTGTTTTGACGACAGAGGGCATAAACGGGCTAAACTACCAATGGATAAGAAACGACATTCAGATTACAGGAGCAACTGAGTCAACATTATCATTAATACCCAACAATCTTGATAGGATCAAGTGTGAAGTAATAACAAATCAAGGCTGCATAAACAATCCATCGTCAACTTCAAATGAGATCATCGTTTCAGTAATTGATGCACCAACCATTATTTTATATATCACTGTTACCCCTTCGTCTGAAATTTGCGAGGATACACCTATTATTTTCAACGCCTTAACTGAAAATACAATTGGAGAGCCAAGCTATTCATGGTATCTAAATGGAAATTTGGTTTTAAATTCAGGAAATCAGTATAATTTACTGCACCCAAATGATGGTGATGAAGTGTTTTGTCGATTATATGCATCTGATGAGTGCGGAGCCCTCAAAACATTAGATTCATTCCCTCAAATTATAAAGGTAAATGCTAAGCCTACAACATCAGGAATTTATCTTGACTAAGAGATTCAGCAAAGATTGTTGTCCTCTGGCGGCAAATGGCTTTATCTTGCTATTGAAAATTTGTATTTAAAATATACACTTGCATCTGATCTCCATTAAATCCACATGACTAAGCTCTAAACCAAAGTGAATCTATTTATTTCCTTTCTACTCCACTCTAAGATGTTTTTTTAGTCTTATATTTTTCCATTACTATGACTTATTCAATTAGCTTCACACTACAGTCTACTAGCATTTACATCTCTGAGTTTCTAACGGGACTGGATTCAAGATTCAAGAATTCAAGATTAGCAAAGCAACGAATGGCGGCTGGCAACTGGCAGCTGGCGGCTCCGGATTTCACAGGGGGGGTATTCAAGATTCAAGAATTCAAGAATTCAAGAATTCAAGATTAGCGAAGAACCCAACGGCTGCCTGTGGCCAGATGCCAAAAGCCCCTGTCTAGCGGTCAATCTTCAGAAGGTTTTTCTCAATTTCGAGCCTATGACCATCGAAGACACCAGCATCTCTGGCATAACCACCCCAATTTCCTATAGCCTCTCTGATCTGTTCAATAATAATCTCTGGGTTTTTAACTCCCATATTTTGCCCAACAAGAAGCAAATCGTTATAAGTAAAATTCTCACGTTTATTATTAGCCGACATTTGGTGCGATTGAGTCCATTTTCCAGTCAAAGAGTAAGAATAGCAAAGATCATAGGCAGGAGCGAGCCTCCATTCGCCCGCCTTGGTGTAAATAAAGGAATGATTTTTAGTATGATCGTCATGATTTCGTGAGAGTATATTAAAAACCATCCGGTGATAAAACTGCTTGATATCCGGATAAGGGAGGTTTAACCTTCGCATTATTTGAAAAGCCTGTTCGTAAGAATATCTATCAACTCTGTCATAATGAGCCAAAGCACACAAAGTTTGTACATGGATCCTATCACCTTCATCCGTTCTATCAAAACGTTTTGTCATGAAATGGGCATATATTCCATCCTCAACAAGGCGACTTTCAGCCATATTTATCCCAGAATCCAGAGCCATTTTATAATAGGCATACTCAATTCGTCCAATCCCTATTGGATTTTTTGATGCTGGTTGCGACTCAATTCCATCAAACTTAAGAAGCCAATAATTAAACCCGGGAGGAGCCTTAACCTGACCAGAACGAACTTCGGAGAAGTCCTTGTTGACCGCAATAATAGCTTTAGGCTTAGCGCCACCCGCAGATGTACCCACCTTCAAAATATCCAATAGCGATTGATCTTCTTGATTAGATAAGCCTCTCTGAAATTGCTTTCGGTTTTCGAATATCCCCTTTGCCAATTCTGTTAAATGAGAGATCTCTACTACCGACGATTTTTCCAGTTCCGGCTCATTGATAACGGGCTCAAACTCCAATGCCCCCATTCCTCTTTTTCCGACATAACATAAACGATCTAAAGGATTAAAGTTTCTACCGTAAAGTCCTTTGCTAGCAAAATATTCATCTATAATTTGATTTCCATAATCATCAGGCAACGAATCAGCGATCAAACCAGGTAATCCTTTAAATGTCTTACTCCTGTGATTCGGAAAGAAAAACAATCGTTCACCCCTTCTAATATCTTGTAATGGCATCATCAGAGGAGCCAAATCAAGATCAAGGTTAGCAAATTCAGAGAAAAACTCTAGAATCGCAAAGTCTTCTTCCTTGTCCCAAATAACCGCAGCAACATCATTGCCCCAAATACTAACTTTTAATACAACCTCGGTCATTCTCTGCTTCGCTTAATTTTGCTGTTATATAATTGCACCGGACTCTTCATTAGCTCGGGAATTAAACTTTCAAAATTCTCAAGCAACTTTAATATACGCATGACAGCAATCAATGAACCCAATGAGGTATTTTTCCCATTCTCCATTTGACTCACTGTAAAAGAGCTAATCCCTGCTCTCTCGGCAAGCTCTGCCTGAGAATACCTCTTCCTCTTTCTTGTCTGTTTAATACGCCTTCCAATTTCGATCAAGATGAGGCCATCTGTCATACCATACCAATCCATATCAATAGCGTTATAACACAAAGATACACCAATTACATTAGATATATCTACAATTTTACGCCATTTAACATGATTTCATTAGATATATCTAAAATATATGTCTCCTGCTTTGTGAAATTAGACTACAAATTCAAGATTCAAGAATTCAATATTAGCAAAGCAACGAATGGCGGCTAGCGGCTGGCAGCTGGCGGCTCCGCATTTCACAGAGGGGGGGGATTCAATATTCAAGAATTCAAGAATTCAAGATTAGCAAAGCAACGAATGGCGGCTAGCGGCTGGCAGCTGGCGGCTCCGCATTTC
>JAJTBW010000176.1 GCA_021286705.1 Sphingobacteriia bacterium | reverse complement strand
TTGAATCTTGAATCTCTTGAATCTTGAATCTCTTGAATCTTGAATCTCTTGAATCCATCTTAACCCTTCTCCATATTTCAGTTAAGTTAAAGGAAACCCATTCAATGTATACAACAAAGGGACAATCATATTTGATTGCCCCTTTCCTTTTAACAACAGCATTTTCCGATAGCTGGTTTAACCAATCAAGATAAAGGTGAGAAAAGACTCAACCTTGTTAAGAGTGGTTATATGTTCATCAACTTCTTGATCTCAGCTAGCAATAATTGTGGCTTAACCGGTTTCTCCAAATAAGCATTAACGGGTAACCACTTTGGATCTTTTGCCATCTCCTTTAAGTTTAACCCGGTGATTGAGTCAACACTGGTGAGCATGATAATGGGAAGCTTCTCAAACTCGGGATCATGTCTCATCTCTCTGGCCATTTCAAATCCCTCTTGGTCGGTATTCATCATGACATCGAGGATTGCAAGATCAGGTTTCTCCGAGCGGGCAACCTTGAGGCCTTCGTATTTATCACCTGCAGTGACAACTTGAAAACCCTCTTTTTCCAACATCGACTTCTGGATAAAGATGAAATCTATATCATCATCCACTAATAATATCTTAATATTTTTCATATATAATCTCTTTCTTTTTAAACCCACACGAATCCGCCTGTTGTATCATTGACCGAAGATATCGTAAAAACACTTCTAAGGCCAATTCGTGTGGTTTGATTTTGATGTTAAACAAATTTAGTAACGTTTACGAGCACGGTAATGGGTATGAAGTAATTCATGAGATTTATGTCCTAATGGATGTCCGAGGAACTCTTCATAAATCTGTGTAACCTCAGGATTCTCATGTGATTTACGCATTGGTAGACCTTCATCTTCAGCATAAATTGCCTTGGCTCTCTTATTTCTAATCTCAGGAGAGGTAGGGATAGGTTGGCCACCACCACCTAAACATCCACCGGGACAAGCCATTACTTCTATAAAGTGATAGTTCGCATCGCCGCTTTCAACTGCGGCCATTAGTTTATGGGCATTAGCCAAACCATGGGCAATAGCACACTTAAGCTCTACTCCTTCTAAGAATGACCATTCAGGCAAAACATTTGCAATCGTAACAGAGGCTTCTCTCACACCCTCCATTCCACGAACCGGAGTGATATTTAGATTTTCAAATGGCACCTCTCTGCCAGTTACTAACTCATAAGCAGTTCTTAAAGCTGCTTCCATAACACCACCTGTAGCTCCAAAAATAACCGCAGCACCTGTAGAATCTCCCATAAAGCGATCAAACTTCTCGTCCTCAAGCTTTAAAAACTCAATTCCAGCTTGCTTGATCATGATTGCTAACTCACGTGTAGTCAATACATAATCAACATCTTGGTATCCACTATCCCGCATCTCAGGACGTTGTGCCTCAAACTTCTTGGCAGTACAAGGCATTATAGAAACAGAGACTATATCTTTCGGATTAATGTTCTTCTTCTGAGCATAGTAGGTCTTTACTAAAGCACCAAACATCTGCTGAGGCGACTTACAGGTTGAGACATTGGGTAGCAAGTTGGGATAGGTATGCTCAATGAATTTAATCCAACCTGGGGAGCATGATGTTGTCATGGGTAGTGTAACACTTTGGTCTTTATCAACCAATGCCTTTTTCAAGCGGGTCAATAACTCTGTACCCTCTTCCATAATGGTAAGGTCGGCGGTAAAGTCAGTATCGAGTACTGAATTAAACCCCAGACGACGAAGAGCAGCTACCATTTTACCAGTAACTCTTTCTCCTACTTCAAATCCTAACTCTTCACCAAGAGCAACCCTGACGGCAGGAGCGGTTTGAACAGCTACATGTTTTGTTGGGTCATAAATAGCATTCCAAACTTCTTCAATATAGTTTCTTTCAACCAATGCGCCGGTCGGACAGCGGTTAATACACTGACCGCAATTGGTACATACAACCTCGTGCATAGGTTTATCATAGAAACTTGAAATCTTCATTTCATGCCCCTTATGAGCCACTGCAAGTGCATTTACTCCCTGAAGCTCAGCACAGGTCCTGACACAACGTTGGCAACGAATACACTTCGAGTCATCCTTCATAATTGAAGGAGATGATACATCTACCTTATTGTGCTTTAAAGGAATAAGATCAGTATAGATATGATTACCCGTTCTATACTCATTGGCCATTGTCTGTAGTTCGCAATTGCCATTCTTATAGCACTTGGTGCAATCTGAATTATGCTCAGAAAGAAGTAACTCTATGATATTCTTTCTTGCCTGTCTAACCTTCATGCTATTGGTAAGGATCTGCATATTTTCTCTAACAGGTGTAGCACAAGAAGCCAGAAGGTTACGCATACCGACTTGCTCAACTACGCAAACACGGCAGTTTCCTGCTATACAAAGATCTTCATGATAGCACAGAGTTGGAATGCGCAAATTAAGTTGCCGCGCTGCGTCAAGAACGGTTGTTCCCTCTTCTACAGATAACGGTATATTATTTATTGTAAGATTTATCATTTTCTTTTCCATGACTAGTATCGGATTGATTGATTAGTAGACGATTTCTTCTCTGAAGTTTTCAATAATTGAAACAAACGCATTACCTACTGACTGACCCAAGCCACACTTGGCAGAGATCTTCATCGTATCAGCTAGCTTCATTAGTTCATCCAGATAGGATGAGGGGCGCTCACGTCTTTTGACGGCTTCAATGCCCAAAAGTAACTGCTGACAACCAACACGACACGGTGTGCATTGTCCGCATGATTCCTCTTGGAAGAAGTCAAGATAATTATGCAAAACATTGTACATTGAACGAGAGCTATTAAAGATCTTCATCGAACCTCCGGTAGGAATACCCTCAAATCCAATAATAGTCTCTTTAAATTTCTTTCTTGGTACACAGAAACCCGAAGCTCCACCAACCTGTACTGCTTTTGTATCTCCATCACCAAACTCTTCAACAAAATCAGCAAGTGACATTCCAAGTTCAAGTTCAAAGATTCCCTCTTTAACAGCATCACCTGAAATTGAGAATAACTTCATGCCTCTTGAATGATCGGTTCCCAGTTTTTTATACTCTTTAAAACCAATCTCAGAGATAATCATAGTATTAACGAAGGTCTCAACATTGTTTACTACCGTGGGTTTATTCAGATAGCCCTCGGTAACAGGAAATGGAGGTTTGTTTCTTGGCTCACCCCTCTTTCCTTCCATACTCTCAATAAGTGCAGTCTCTTCACCACAAACATAAGCACCACTTCCATATCTGATATCAAGGGTAAATTCCAGACCTATCTTCTTAAACTCATCGTTTAAATCAGCCATACACTTTTTCAACTTCGGAGCAAGGTATTTGTACTCAGCTCTTAAATAGATATAACCCTTAGTAGCACCAACAATATGGCCACAAAGAGCCATTCCGGTAAATACCTTTCGAGGCACACGCTCAAGAATCTCTCTGTCTTTAAAAGTACCGGGTTCCCCTTCATCAGCATTGCAAATGACATATTTCTGATCAGCTTTAGCCTCTCTGGCCAACTTCCACTTCAATCCGGTAAGAAAACCGGCCCCGCCTCTACCTTTTAGTCCTGAGTCAATCAACTCAAGAATAAAATCATCGCCATCTTCATTAAGTTTCTTCTTGAGGAGCTCAATTTCTTTCCCTTCCGGTTTAAAAATAAGATCTACACGAGATAATTGTTTTGTTTCCATTTGGATTATGTTTACGGGTTATTGAAGGGATTAACGATTCATATAATTTTCGAGGATCTCAATGACTTTACCAGGGGTCAATTCTGTAAAGACCTCATCATTGATCAACATAGCTGGGCCTTTATGACACCAACCTAAACAATTGGTAGTTGAAAGAGAAAACTTACGATCAGGTGTAGTTTGACCGATTTTGATTTTAAGAGTCTCTTCTATGGCGTTTAATATTGCCTCTTTGCCTTTCATATCACAGACAATGGTTTTGCAAAGTCTGATTGAGTATTGACCCACTTCCTTTGTTTCAATAAATGAGTAGAATGAGGCCGTGCCATAAACGTCGGCAGCCGACATGTCAAGCTCTCTGGCGATATTTACAACGGTCTCATCGCTCAGATAACGACGGGCATCTATTACCTCTTGCAAAATCGGCATCAAAGATTCACGCTTTCTTCCGTGCTTATCGGCCAACTCTTTTACAAAGTTCTCGGTGTTTGACATTGGTTTCGTTTGTTTAGTGATTAACTGGCTGATTTATAATTCTTTTTATGTTTTATTGTTATTCTATTAACAATGTATTGCCCAAAAGTAAGACAACATTTATTAAACCATTTACTACAAACACTATTTTTTAAAAACAAGAGCTAATTTGTATTAGGTCTAAATAAGAAGATTAGATAAATGCATTGTCTACCAACAACTAAGCATTTTTCGACACTATTTCATCTACAAATCTACAGTCCTAATATCTTACACTTATCTGTTAGCACAATAACAATGTTATTATAATAACAAATCTCTTGCTTATTTACTAACTTTCTGATACTTTTGCTAGTGTAAATAATAACAGAAATAAAGATCAAGATCAGAATCAAAAAAGCAAAAGAGAATGAAGATTAGTGAAATTGTAACAATCCTTGACGGCGTATTGGTCGCAGGTAAAGATCAGATGGATCGCGAGATCAGCTTTGGCTTTGCTTCTGATTTAATGAGCGATGTATTGACCCTCGAGACAAATGACTTGGTTCTTCTTACTGGTCTTTGTAATATCCAATCAATCAGAACGGCTGAAATGAGTGATATCCCATGTATCATCTTCGTTAGAAGAAAAAAGGTCACTCCCGAGATGATTGAATTGGCTGAAGAATCAGAAATAACATTAATTGAATGCAACTACTCGATGTTTAAAACGGTAGTTACCCTTGCAGAGCATGGAATAAGACCTTTATTCTAACCGCTGTTAAAACTATTACTGTTATCTTAGGTATTTAAACAAAAGGGCAACGGCATGCAATTTGAATTTGAAGTTACAGGTGGCGATTTTGCTAACGCAGGTACCGCCTCCAGTCAAGTAAAAAAGATATTAAAACAACTCAATGTCAGTGTCTCCGATATTAAAAGGATCGTTGTGGCACTCTATGAGGCTGAAGTTAACATCGTGGCTCATGCATATTCCGGTGTTGTAACAGTTGAGATTGAAACAACCCAGGTTCGAATAATACTAAAAGACTCAGGCCCCGGAATCCCTGATATCGATTTGGCTATGCAACAGGGATATTCTACGGCTTCCCCAGAGGTTCGTGAGATGGGTTTTGGGGCCGGTATGGGTCTCCCTAATATCAAAAGAAATATGGATGTACTCAATATTTCAAGCGAGGTGGGAATTGGTACAACCGTTGAAATGATAGCTTTTCTTAATGTGGCTTAATCATGGCTTCTGATCAAAAAACATCTACTGGTTTCCATCACGCCCTTAAGGTCAAACAGGAGGTCTGTATCGGCTGCACTCATTGCATGACGGTATGCCCTACTGAAGCTATCCGCGTCAAAGATGGAATGGCTGTTATTACTGACGAACGTTGCGTGGATTGTGGAATGTGTCTCAGAAGTTGCCCGGTTAAAGCAATCCATGTCGACCATGACGATTTTAACCACATCTTCGATTATAAGTACCGCATTGCACTCGTCCCAGCTGTACTTATCGGCCAATTCCCGGAAGATATCAGTGTAGAACAGATATACAGCGTACTTGCAGACATCGGATTTACTCACGTCTATGAAGCAGAACACGGCGTCGACCTCCTGCATCAAACAATGCTTGAGTATGTGAAAAAACCAATAGTCGCTAAACCCGTTATCTCCTCATTCTGCCCGGCTATCGTTCGACTTATTCAGGTAAGATTCCCGGCATTGACTGAAAATGTCATGCTTCTTAAACCACCTCTCGATGTTGCTAGTCTCTATATTAAAAAGAGGTTAGTAGACGAAGGCGCACTTGATCATGAAATCGGAATATTCTATATCACTCCTTGTGCCGCCAAGATAGCTGCAATTAAAAGCCCGGTTGGAGAAGATGTCTCGGCAATAACCGGTGTCATTAACCTCGACTTTATCTTTAATAAAATCTATCGTACAATCAAGGCAACTCCACGAGGCTCATCCTTCCCTCTGCCTGACGTAAGTCCCCTAACTGGTATTGCTGTTAAATGGAGCCTTACTCACGGAGAAGCTGACCATATACCAGGAAGAAGTCTCGCCATCGATGAGATCCATAACGTAATGGATTTCCTTGAGAAAATAGAAAACGAAGAGATAAGCGATATTGACTTCCTTGAACTTCGTGCCTGTGATGAAAGCTGCGCCGGTGGTGTACTTACCACGGCAAATCGTTTTCTGACGGTTGAACGACTCAACCATAGAGCTTCTGAAACAATCAGAAGACAAACCGAAAGTGGCCTCTCAGCAAATAATCAGAATGAAATGGCTCCCTATTTTGGCCATCTTCTCCCTTTGATAAGAGTTGATGAGGTACAACCACGCGGTATCATGCAGCTCGATAAAGATATGGCTGAGGCTATGCGAAAAATGAATAAACGCAATAAGGTCTATAACGCCCTGCCTAAAGTAGATTGCGGCGCCTGTGGAGCACCTAGTTGCCAAGCCTTAGCCGAAGATATCGCGCAAGAAAAAGCCTCCTTTGATCAGTGTTTCTTTATTCGAAACCGGATGCTCACTGCCGGTAAAATACAACTCTCAGATTCAAAACAAATCCTGGATTCTATCTGGGGAAACAATAAACTTAAGAAACTAGGGGAAGGTAATGACCCAACCAAAGAAAATCAATAATATTCATCAAATCAAACAGCGATTAACATTAGCTGCAATTTTGCTTTACTCTTAATCTGACAATACAGATTGCCTGCAATTAAATGTTTCGCAAAAAACCTTTATCAAATGAGACTAAAAGATATCGTTGAACAACTCCATCTAACTGTAGTTGCCGGTAAAGAAGGCCTTGAGAAAGAGGTCTCCGACGGTTACACATCTGATTTATTGAGTGATGTCATGGGTAATGCCGAAAGCGGGATGATCTGGATCACGCTTCAAACTCATAAAAATGTGATGGCCATTGCATCATTAAAAGACTTGGCCGCAGTTCTACTTGTAAAAGGACTTCAACCCGAGCCTGCCATGGCTGAACAGGCTGAAGAAGAGGGCATCGCAATTCTATCTACTGAACTCTCAGCTTTTGAAATAAGTGGTAAACTTTATCAAATCCTTCATTAGGAATGAAAATCTATAAAGCTGATTTGCATATCCACTCCATTCTATCTCCTTGTGGCGACCTCGAAATGAGTCCACAGGCTATCGTGGATAAAGCAATTCAGCGAGGCCTCGATATTATCGCTATTACCGATCATAACGCACTACTCCAAGCTCCGTTGGTTCAGTCTTTAGGCAAAAAGGCAGGACTGGCGGTTTGGTGTGGTGCTGAGGTTACCTCAAAAGAAGAGGCTCACTGCCTCGCACTCTTCGATAACTTTGAATCACAAAATCAATTTCAGAATTACCTGGACGAGAATATCCTTCAACTACCAAATAACCCTGATAAATTCGGTTATCAAGTGGTTGTAGATGAAAACGAAGAGATTATCCAGGAATATCCCTGGCTACTTATATCTGCTATTGATCAATCAATTGACCAAATTGCAGAGAAAGTACACTCATTAGAGGGATTATTCATTCCGGCTCACGTTAATCGTCACACATTTAGTTTAATTAGCCAACTTGGCTTTATCCCTCCCGACATAGATGCCGATGCTCTTGAAATTAGCTATCATATCACATTTAAGAGCTTCAGAGACACCTACCCTTATCTCAACCACCTCCCATTGATTACCTCTAGCGATGCCCATTTTCTAAACGATATAGGCAAAGTCTTTACCAAACTCATGCTAAACGAACCCACCATTTCTGAATTTAAACTAGCTCTTAAAGGATTGAATGGCAGAGAAATTGTATACGAATAGCTTCTAGCATTTAGTAATTCGCATCTGGCCATCAGCTAGCATCCAGCAGCTAAATCTTGAATTTTGAATTAATTCCATAACCTACCAGTTGCCGGCAGCTAGTAGCTAATCTTTGAATTTTGAATTTTGAATCTCTCCTGCCAGCCTCAAATAGTCGCGCCTCCAAATCTCTGATATACAGCTTCTCTAAAGCGTCTCTCTTATATCCCTCTTATATCTCTCTTATGTCTCTCTTAATCTCTTTTAATATCTCTTATCCCACTTTCCAGCTTTCATGCCTTTCGTGACTTTCGTGATTCTTTACTTTATTTTAACCACGAAAGACACGAAAAACACGAAATTCTTCTTCCAGCCATTCTCGTGCCTTTTGTGGTTCTTTACTTTTTTAACCACGAAAGACACGAAAAACACGAAATTCTTCATCTAGCAGTTTTCGTGCCTTTCTTGCTTTTCGTGGTTTAAATGATATCTCTCAACATCTCCTCAATATCCCCTCTATATCCCCTCTATATCCCCTCTATATCC
>JAJTBW010000175.1 GCA_021286705.1 Sphingobacteriia bacterium | reverse complement strand
TATTGTTTATCAGTGTAATACAAAACATGCTCAATAAAAGTGTCGAAGTCAGGAAGGAATTCAAAATTCAAGGGATTCAAGATAAGGAGTCTGAATAACCAAATGCTAATATGGCTCATTCGATAGAGAATATTAAACACCAAAACTAGTTCACAAAATGGCCACGCCTAAAAACAACTTAGGTTTCGCCCCTTCCATTTTGGTTTTATAAAAGCTGAGACTGCACCAATAAAAAGAACATAATATGGATAGAGAGGCAGTAGAACAAAATAGTAAGGGAAAAGGTTCTTCTGTCTAGTCAAACTAGACCAATTCCATATTAGCAGACCCTCTGATAAGGCACGAAGCATAATCAATAGGCAAAATAACCATAAAAATGCAGGAGTGATCATTATTAGAAAAGGGCTACAAGCTACAATGGCATTGAAGGCAAATGTCATCAAACCTACCAAGAGAATGTATCTATCACGATAACCTCTGGCCTTGCCAGCCCATCTCAATCGCTGTGAGACAAAAGCGCCAAGACTCTCAGAGGAATCACACGAGACAATGGCATCATACTTTCCGCAAAAAACCATCGCCTGATTACCGTAGTTCCTCCTAAGAAACTCAACTAAAAACATATCATCGCCTGAAGGATATCCTTTCTGATAACCCATTGAAAGGGCATTCATATAAGACTCCTTTCTTACTAACATATTCGCCCCATTCGCCATTACCGATCTACCTGCCAAACCAAAAGCGGCTGTCATCGCAGAAACTGATATATACTCTGTCTCCTCAAGTCGTGAGAAGAAAGATGATTTAGATCGTATAATAACAGGACCGGCAACTAAATGGCAATCTATGGTCAATGATCCTAACATTGTTCTAATCCAGTTAGGAGGCAAAAAGACATCAGCATCTGTAAAAAGAAACAGATTAAACCGAGCCGACTCAACCCCAACCGATAAGGCGGCTCGCTTTCCAGTAACTACAGAATCATTTTCAATCCTGAGCAAGCTAAAAGAAAGGTCTGTTTTTCTAAACTCCCTCTCAGCAATGAAAGCCGTTTCATCATCAGAGTGGTCATCCACCAGAATGATCTCAAACTTCTCTTTAGGATAGTTCTGTTGCGCTAATGACTCCACTAAACGTCTGATATTCTTCGATTCATTCCTCGCTGCAATAATAATACTGACCTCCAAACTATCGGTAGCAACATCTTTACTTGAGTGATCTACATTAAGGTGTTTTTGTTTAATGAGGATAAATGCCAACAGAGTCACTACCACGAGATATGGCAGTGATAGAAGTGTAAGAATAGTGAATATCACGATTTCCATTTCCCTATAATTTTTCCAAAGAAATCAGTGAAGTTAAACTGTCCGACATAAAAGGATCCAATAAGAGCAGGAATTGCTATGTTAATAATCCATAAGACTGAAGCTGATACCATAATGCCCATGGTGACTTCATCAGTGAGTTTTGAGGATAAACCAAACCAGACAGAGAAGACTGATAAGGCAACCGAAGATCTTACACCAAGTTCAGCTAAAGCTACAGATGGAATAGCCATCATTATGAAAAACACGGCAGCTACCGGAATAAAGAGATCCAAATAATACTCGCTTACCCCAAAGAAACAAAGCAGCAGAACATACTGAGCAGTAAAAACACCATAACGCAGGAAACTATACAAAAGAACAAGATTCAGATGCTTCTGCGTGTGGGGTGTAAAGGCACGCATATAGTATTTTACAATCCTAAATCTTGAAGGAACAAGTGTTGCCAACCATCTAAAGATCGCAGGAAGATATTGGAATAAAAGGATCAAAAGTATCAGAGGAACAAAAGAGACACCAATTATAATTGATTCTATTGGCATCTGACTTATGGGCATATGAAGCAGATAGATATAGAGAGCAGCCGGTAAGCCAAGAACAATTGTCACCATCAATTGAGCAATGCTTCCCGCAATCGTACTAAGCATTGCAAATACCGGATTGCTAAATGAAAGAGAAAGAACTCTGCCAAAAAACTCACCGATTCTATTTGGAGTAAAAACCGATACGGTAAGCCCTGCTAAGACTGCTCGATAAGATTCCTTAAAAGTAATGGCTTTATATGGAGTCATTAGTAAAGACCATTTTTTTGCCTCTATTCCCCAATTAAGAAACATAAGTAGTAAAACAACTAAAAAGGTGAGAATAGCTTTGGTAGAAAACAGCCTATCACCCACCCCTTGCAAGACCTGATGCAAGTTGTGCATTGATGTCAGCTGCCAGGCGATATAACCATAAGCTGCTGCAATCAGACCAACTTTTAGTAGGAGAAAGAGAACTGATTTCGTTACTTTTGTCATTATTATTCAAAAATGAGCGATAAAAAAGAGCGGATAATTCTGGGGATTGACCCTGGCACAAATATAATGGGCTACGGTATAATCTTAGCTAAAGGTCAAAAGATGGAATTAATCACGCTTGGCATAATTAAGCTTGGTGCCTATCGAAGTCACGCTTTAAAATTACGTAGAATCTTTGAACGAACCCTTGGCCTGATTGATGAGTATCATCCCGACGAGGTGGCTCTGGAGGCTCCCTTCTTTGGCAAGAATATCCAATCTATGCTGAAACTAGGGCGAGCTCAAGGGGTTGCCATGGCAGCTGCCCTTTATAGAGACATTCCAATCTTCGAGTATTCTCCCAGGAAAATTAAACAAAGTATTACCGGTAACGGAAATGCCAGTAAGGAACAGGTTGCGCAGATGTTAGACCGGCTCTTAACCCTAGTAGATAAACCAGAATATCTTGACGCAACCGATGGATTAGCGGTAGCCGTTTGCCACTTCTTTCAAAAAGGAATCCCTTTAAATGAAGAAAAGCCCAGCCTGACAGGTTGGGCAAAATTCCTTGCAGATAATCCGGATAGGGTAAAAAACAAGTAAATAAAATGGCTATTCTGAGCCCGGTTACATTATCTTTTGATAAACTTGCCACCAACGTTCCGGGATATCATTAGTGGTTGCCACCTGATAATCGCTGAAGGAACAAGGAACGATATAATGCCTTGCATATTTAGTTACCAGATGAGCAGGGCAGGCTACTTCCATCCACCAACGATCACTCTTCTTACTTTTATAAAATACCAATTCTTCCTCCTGGCCATCAACCTTCACATGGTATTTAACATAATAGTTATTGCTCTTCTCACGGGTGGGAAAATCATCTAGCCTATTATAAAAACCTTCAATGAAATACCATATCATCTGAGCCATAAGATGAGCTGTTTGACCTCTTTGATCTTCAGCCGGATTATAATTAAACAAACCTAAAGAGGTAAGTTTATCACTCATACCGGCAAAGCGCATGATCTGACAAAGTTGTTCCCCATAAAACCCATTGGGCTCAGGCGATATTGCACCAGGAGCATCACTCTGCCTAACCGAGCACATATCAACAGATAGTATATCAACATTTCTGATCATTGGCTCAATCTCATTCAGATTATCACTTACAAACCCGAGGCGATAGGCATCAAAGTTCATCTCTTTAATAAGACTTACGGCGCGACTGTCAACACCATAGCTCTGATATCCAATATTTGTATAATTAAAAAGATAACTAGGTTGTTGAAGTATAATCTTTGAAACCCAGCTCTCAGCATCGGTGCTATCATCCTCACCTCCCAGATCTATAGTTGGGTCAATAGAAGCAATATTGATTATTTGTCCTAGATTCTCATAAGCATTATAAAGGGGGAAAGTTAAATCCTGAGTTCCACCCAAGAGGATAGGAACAATTCCCTTCTCGAGCAGATGAGTACAAATCTCTGTTAAAGCAAAACAGGTGTCACTCACCTCATTCCCCGGTACAACATTGCCAAGATCACAAATTTTTACCTCATCTAACGGGCTATAGAGTTTATAGAGATATGATCTGATCTGATCAGGGCCATTTGTAGGGAATGCATCGAGCCCATAACCTCTCATATCGGGTACACCAATAATGGCCATATCAGCCAAAGAGTAATCAGGGAAAGAGCCCTTTTCAAGATACATTAAAGACTGATGACCCAACCTCTTATTGTTGAATCCGGCTGCATAAAAAACGCTTTCTGAGAAAGGTTTAAGATAGATTGAAATATCAGACATATAGTGAGGTGAACATTTTCAACCTGTTATACGGAAGAATTAAAAACGGGTTACCTATCCAAGATTATTTCTTTGTCTTTGTAGACTTTGTTGTAGTCGTACTCTTAGTGTTCTTTGCAGGTGCTTTCTTTTTCCCCTTATCTGTCGAGCTTTTCACAGTATCAGCTTTCTTATCCTCCGCTTTCCCCTTCTTGGTTGAAGATGTCTCCTTTTTCTTTGAGGTTTTTCCACCTTTACCTTTCTTCGTTTCAAGGTACTGGTCGCCTATACTGATACACTCTTCTACAGAGATTGTCATCGGATCTGTACCTTTAGGTAGTGGTACATTAGTCTCATTATAGATAAGATATGGTCCAAAACGCCCTTTCTGTATTACCATACCGGGAACACTATCAAACGACCTTATCAGATTTTGACGATCCTTTTCCTGTTTCATTAAGACCACCTCAAGAGCACGTTCCAAAGTTATAGTTAAAGGATCATCACCTTTCGGCAAAGAATAGAACTTCTTTTCAAATAAGACATAAGGACCAAAGCGTCCTACACTAACAACTACCTCATTACCGTCAGAAACACCAACTTTTCTAGGGAACTTCAACAGATCGAGCGCCTCCTCAAGAGTAATAGTCTCGATGCTCTGGCCTTTTTTGAGACCTGCAAAGCGAGGTTTCTCTTGAGTATCCTCAGTCTCTCCAAGCTGAACGATTGCTCCAAAACGACCAAGTTTAACAAAGACCTTCTTATTAGTCCCAGGGTCTACTCCTAACTCACGCTCACCTTTAACTCGCTCATTACTCTCATGAGCACTCTCAAGCGTCTTACTAAAAGGCAGATAAAACTCTTTAATCATCTTGTTCCATACCATCTTTCCTTCAGCAATCTTATCAAACTTCTCTTCCACTGTGGCAGTGAAGTTATAGTCCATGATCTCAATGAAATTATTGGTAAGGTAGGTATTAACAAGAGATCCAATATCGGTTGGTTTAAGTCTCCCCTTGTCGCTTCCGGTTTTCTCCGTTTTCTGAGTAGTCGAGACTGCTCCATCTTTAAGGCTAATTACCTCATAAGGCCTAACAGTGCCTTCACTTTCTCCTTTTTCAACGTACTCTCTTTTCTGGATTGTGCTAATAATAGGGGCATAGGTAGAAGGACGACCAATTCCGAGTTCTTCAAGTTTCTTTACGAGACTCGCTTCTGTATATCGTGGAGGTTGTTGAGCAAACTTTTGAGTAGCGAGGACTTCAAGATTATATACTGGTTCATTAATTGACACAGGAGGCAAAACAGCTTCATCCTCCTCAACATTGTCGTCATCAAATGACTCAATATAAACCTTTAAGAATCCATCAAATCTGATAACCTCCCCACGAGCAATAAATTCCTCGGCGAGAGTATTAGAGTTATTAAGGTTAATTCCGATAAAAAGGTTTGTCTTCTCAAGCTCAGCATCGCTCATCTGAGAAGCAATTGTTCTTTTCCAGATCAACTCATAAAGTCTCCGCTGACTATCATCATTACCTGCAGATGGATTATTAAGGTAAGTAGGGCGAATAGCTTCGTGAGCCTCTTGAGCACCTTTACTTTTGGTAGTAAAACGTCTGGGTTTTGAATAGTTTTTACCAAAAAGACGAGTTATCTCATCCTTTGCAGCAGCTAGTGCAGTTTCACTCAAATTAACACTATCAGTACGCATATAGGTGATCATCCCAGCCTCATAAAGTTGCTGAGCCACGCTCATTGTGCGACTAACAGAGAAACCCAATTTTCTTGCCGCCTCTTGTTGAAGGGTAGAGGTTGTAAATGGAGGAGCAGGAGATTTCTTTGAAGGCTTTTTCTCAATTTCTCGTATGAAATAGCCAGCATGTTTTAAAGAAGTAATAAAATCTAAAGTCTCTGTTCTGGTTGAAAATCGCTTATTCAATTCAGCCATCATCACACCAGAGCCAGAAGGATTTTTCACCTCGAACTTACCAGTCACCCGATACGAAAAAGTACTGACAAAGTTTCTGATTTCTTCCTCTCTTTCTACAATCAGCCTGACAGCCACCGATTGGACTCTACCGGCAGACAAAGAAGGCTTAACCTTTTTCCAAAGCAGAGGAGAAATCTCAAACCCAACGAGCCGATCAAGCACGCGACGAGCCTGTTGTGCATTCACAAGATTCATATCGATTACACGAGGAGTATTTATGGCATTTGAAATGGCCTCCTTTGTAATCTCGTGAAAAACTATTCTTTTTGTTTTAGCAGGATCTAAACCCAGAGTTTCTGCAAGATGCCATGAAATGGCTTCCCCTTCACGGTCTTCATCGGAAGCTAACCATACAACCTCCGCAGCTTTTGCTGCCTTTTTCAACTCAGCAATAACCTTAGTCTTATCAGGAGCAATTTCGTAGTCGGGTTGAAAATTATTCTCTATATCAACGCCCAATTGCTTCTTACTCAGATCTCGAATATGACCGAAACTAGATTTTACAACATAATCTTTGCCCAAGAAACCTTCAATGGTTTTTGCTTTAGCGGGGGACTCTACAATAACTAGGTTCTTCACTCTGCCAGCTTTTTGGATAAAAAATGAATGCAAAGGTAACTTTTCCAATTGGATATCAACTTGAGAGTTGCGCAAGTAACATAAAACTCATTTCTGAGCCTGTTTTGTTAACTTTGCACCCATTTGGTTCTAATTTAGATTGTTCCCAATCTTTTGGGGGCAAAAGTACAGCAAATATGAGCAATAACAGAAAATTCTATATAGAGACCTACGGGTGTCAGATGAACTTCTCAGATAGTGAGATAGTAGCTTCAGTATTAAGCCAGAATGAGTTTCAACAAGCAACTTCACTAGAGGAAGCCTCATTGGTTCTTTTAAATACCTGCTCAATCAGAGATAATGCAGAGCAGAGAATTTGGAAACGTCTTAAAGAACTCAAATCTCTAAAAAAGAAGAATCCTGGTTTACAGATTGGTGTTATAGGTTGTATGGCCTCCCGATTAAAAGATGAACTAATGGAGGGTGGGTTAGCTGTTGATTTAGTAGCTGGCCCTGATTCCTACAGAGCCTTACCATCTCTATTGACGAATATCGAAAACGGACAACAAGCTGCCAATGTAGCACTATCTGCGGAAGAGACTTATGATAATATCGAGCCAGTTCGGTTTCACAGCAATGGGATCTCAGCATTTATCTCTATCATGAGAGGTTGTGAAAACTTCTGCTCCTATTGTGTGGTTCCTTTCACAAGAGGAAAAGAGCGGAGCAGGAATCCACACACCATTGTTGAAGAGGCAAGAGAACTAGTTTCCAAAGGATATCAGGAGGTCACCTTATTGGGTCAGAATGTAAACTCTTATAAATGGGAAGACGAGAATGGGTTAGTAGGATTTCCTGATTTAATGGCACGCATAGCAGAAGTTAGTCCCCTATTAAGAGTACGCTTTACCACCAGCCACCCTAAGGATCTCTCGGATGATCTCCTAAAAGTCATGGCAAGCTATCCCAATATCTGTCCTGCAGTTCATTTGGCCGTGCAATCAGGGAACAATAGGGTTCTTAAACTCATGAACCGTAAGTACACACGTGAGTGGTACCTTGAAAGAGTTGCTGCCATTAGGCACTTTATACCCGATGCCACCATCACCACAGATATCATAGCCGGTTTCTGTAGTGAAACGGAGGAGGAGCATAAAGAGACACTCAGTCTGATGGAGGAGGCAGCCTTTGATGCAGCATTTATGTTCCGATATTCAGAAAGAGAAGGGACACTAGCATCTAAAAGACTTCCGGATGATGTTCCGGATGAGATAAAAGCCCGAAGATTGGATGAGATAATAAAACTTCAGCAAAACCTATCTGCCAGAAGTAATAGAGCAGATATCGGTAAATCATTTGAGGTTCTGGTAGAGGGCAAATCTAAGCGGTCAGACGACTTCCTTATGGGACGAACGCCACAAAATAAAGTCGTTGTATTTCCAGCAAGATCATATAAATCTGGTGATCGTGTATGGGTTAAAATCAAAGGAAGTACCCCTGCAACCCTAAAAGGAGTACCTGTTACCGATGATTCTATATCAACATCGGACGATCACAATATCAGATAAATCTGGTGATCGTGTATGGTTCAAAATCACCGGAAGTACCCCCGCAACCTTAAGGGGAGTACCTGTAACCGATGACTCTAAATAAACTAGTAATCTGACAACATGCTCCTGAGATTATCAAATTTGTGGCGATAATCCTGACTTCGACACTTTTATTGGGCATGTTTTATATTACACTGATAAACAATAATCTAAAAACACAAGGACACTCTTTTGGGTGTCCCATAGTAAAATTAACCCATTTTGTGCCGTAGCCAGCAGCAAATAGCCAATAGCCAATCTTTGAATTTTGAATCGCAGATTACATTTAACCACGAAAAACACTAA
>JAJTBW010000174.1 GCA_021286705.1 Sphingobacteriia bacterium | reverse complement strand
AGCCAAAATATCTTCTCTCTCTTAAGTGTATAAGTATGGTGGAAAACAGACCATACCACAATTCCAAACACATCAAACCGACTAGGGGGAGGTTTAACTGGTAAATTGGATATCGACAAAAACTAATCAACAAATTAAGACTACTCCGACGGCGTATAACCAACGCATAACCAGAACCCAGTTAAAACCGGATAAAACATATTAAAAACTCTTTATATTCTTCTCCATCTCAAAAAGAAGCTTTATCGCATAGTCTATTTGTCTATTAAGAGACACTGCGTAAGCAATGTCTCTTCTCTACACATCTAAAATTCGTACTTATAGCTAATACTGGGTACTATGATTGCCTCTCTTTCCTGCTCTACAATATTCTTCTTAAAGTTATACCGATAACCATAGAACTCTTCATATCCAGTAACATTCATAACCTTTAAAAAAGACCAGAACTCTACAAATAACGACTCTATTACAAAAGCTCTAGAATCTGAGAAGGAATAGAAACAATATAATCCGCACCGGCTTTTCGTAGTTCTGATTCCCCTCGAAAACCCCATAAAACCCCAACAGACCTCATTCCAGCATTCTTGGCAGTAATAATATCCACATCAGAATCTCCAACATACAAAACATCAGAAACTGATAAACTCAGATCCCTGCAAATCCGAAGCACCTCTGCCGGATTGGGCTTCTTAAGCTCCTCACAGGTATAACCTTGTACCATATCCATCATTCCGGGAAGTAACCTATTCACGATTATCTCAGTAAAGGGATGTGGCTTATTAGAGAAAACAGCCAACTTTAACCCGCGATCTTTTGCCTCCTTAACCAACGGTTCAATCCCAGGATATAACTCGGTATGGTCTGTACAATGGATACTGTAATACTCCATCATCGTACTAACAACTTTATCAATAATCCTCCCTTCACGTGCCTCGACCGGAAGTGCCCGCTCAATCAAACTCCTTATGCCACTTCCAACAAATCGCTTATAATCATCTTTCTCATGCACTGGATATCCATAAGAGGCTAAAACCCAATTCATCGATAACGCCAAATCTGCCAATGAATCAGCCAACGTTCCATCAAGATCAAATATGATACCTTTATAACTCATCAATCAGTTTTTTTGTAAAGATAGGAAATCCGAAACCATGCCTCTATCTCAGCTAATCCAGCCTTTAATATAAAATCATTACCTTTCCAAAAAGAAAAACCACCAGCTAATGGGAGCCTTCTATACAGAAAATGAGGAATTTATCAAACTAAACTATTCGAATTTCCCCGACACTAAAGAGTTTGAACAATGTACATTCAAAGATTGTGATTTCAATGGTGTAAGCTTTAACAAGAGAGTGTTCTCTGACTGTAAATTCATTAATTGTAATATCTCACTGGTTGATCTTACAAAATGCTCTCTAAGAATATGCCACTTTAAGGATTGTAAACTCTCGGGGATTAACTTCTCCGACTGCAACAGTATCGGATTAAAAATTGATTTTACAAGCTCTTTTTTACAACACTGCATTTTCAATGGACTCTCTCTAAAAGGAACCAATTTCTTATCATGCCGTCTGTTGGGCACTGATTTTTCAGGTTCCAATCTCTCTGCATCAAAATTCACCACCTGTGAAATGAGTGACGTTCTCTTTTTAAACACTAATCTTGAGAAATGTGAATTTAAAGAGTGTACCAATTTGCTTTTGAATCCAACAGAGAATAAGTGTCGCGGGATGATGATATCAACTGAGAATGCCATTGATATCTTGTCTATATGGGGAATTTCTATAGGATAAACCAGTAAAGACGTGGCATGCAATTGTAGTAGAGATGCGGCATGCAATTGTAGAGACGCGGCATGCAATTGTAGAGACGGGGCATGCAATTGTAGAGACGCGGCATGCCACGTCTCTACAATTGCATCAAATATCGTTTAGTGGTTGCATACATGACCATGGTCGTGGTCATGTGAGTGACAAATATCCCCGCTACTTACCAGTGTCCCATTACGATAACCCTCAACAACCGGCATTGCCTGACCATGACAGCCACGTATTACCTCGATACCATAGCTACCTAGGACATTAATTGCACCTTCTCCAATACCACCGGCTAACATAACAGTGACACCTTTACCTGCAAGGACAGAGGCGATATTTGACTTACACCCACATCCATTTACAGAAGGCAAGAACTCAAGAAATTTGATCTCATTTGATTCAGAGATCTCATATAATCCATACATCTCACAATGGCCAAAATGGTCATCGATCTCATGATCGTTCCTCATCGGGACAGCAATAACTTTACTCATAGATTTATATTTTACATAACTAAAATCAGATAATAAACCGTAATCCAATTAGAAAAACAGTTAACAACCAACCTTGAACAGACAAATCTTTATTCGTTAATTCGTTAAACATAGCTAAGTCCGCTTTCAAGATCGGTGATAATATCCTCCACATTCTCAATACCAACTGAGAAACGAACTAAATCTTCAGATATTCCTGCCTTAAGTTTATCTTCCTTCGAAACCTTAGCATGAGTCATTGAAGCAGGATGTTGAATAAGAGTTTCAACACCACCCAAAGAGACCGCTAACATGGCAAGCTTAACTTTATTCATTAGAATAGAAGCACCCTCAAAACCAGCCTTTAGTCCGAAGCTGATCATAGATCCGGGTCCTCTCATCTGCTTTTTCACTAAATCATATTGAGGATGAGATGGTAATCCGGGATACCTAACCCAAGCTACTTTGGGATGATTTTCAAGAAAAGAGGCTACCTTTTGGGCACTTTCCTGAGAACGCTCAACACGTAATGCTAACGTCTTCAAGCCCCTCATAACCATATAGGCCTGTGTTGGATCCATATTACAACCTAGGTTAACCATCATATTTCGTAAGCGACCATATAGGTCAGGATCATTAGCAATTATTACACCTGCCACGATATCGGCATGTCCATTAATAAATTTTGTCATCGAATGGAATACTATATCCGCACCCAAATCTAATGGATTCTGAAGATAAGGCGAGCAGAAAGTATTATCAACAACAAGAGTAAGGTTGTGCTTACGCGCAATCTCGGCACAAGCTCTGATATCAGTTACATCCATCGTAGGATTCGCAGGGGTCTCAATATATAAAACCTTTGTTTCAGGGCGAATTGCAGCAAGAATATTGTCAATATTTCCAGTATTCACATAGGATGCACTCATTCCAAACCGACAGAACTGTTTCTCCATCACCCCGCGAGCAGGGCCATAAACCGCATCAGTACTTATCATATGATCTCCATATGATAGCAGAGTTAAATATATGGTCGAAACAGCCGCCATACCACTACTCACAGCAATAGAACGATGACCATTTTCCAAAGATGCTAACTGCCTCTCAAGCGCATCTATTGTTGGATTTCCAATGCGGGTATAAATATACCCCTCCTCAATCCCGGCAAAACGATTTGCACCTTGCTGTGCATCTTTAAATCCAAATGTTGAAGTTTGATAAATAGGAACCGTAGCAGCTCCCATTGAATCTTCGAACTCGCATCCGTGTATCAGACGGGTTTCGAAGCCACCTTTAAATTTTGACATTTTAATTTATCTTAAAGAATAATTATAGTTTAGAATCCTTGAAAGGCACCAACTCCTCATCCCCAAAGACTTTACAACCATTACATGGGGTGTGATTCTCCATCCCTGGTATCAGCTTATGGCACCTCTTGCATTTATACCACTCTTTGTCAAACTCGTAGTTGCCTCCCTGAATACGTATAATACGCCCTTCAACAAAAGCCTTTGCAATTTTATTCAAACCACTATTGTAAATGCGAGTTAATGTCGGCCTGCTTACTTCCATGCTTACTGCCGCTTCCTCCTGACTCATCCCTTCATAGTTGACTAATCTTATCGATTCATACTCTTCTAATTGCAAATCGATACTCTCACGAGGACATACTGCGATTCCAAAAGGCTTAAATCCATGCATCAATGGAGGCGATAAAAGCTTTCTACTCTTTTGTGGTCTTGCCATATCTATAACTTACTCTTTTCTTCGAAATTAAGAAAAGAATACCAATTATTAACGTAGGTGCAAAAAAGGCACACCAACTCAAAGTGCAAAACGACCCATCAGAGACAGAATCCCTTATCCCAATCCTACAAAGCGTACACCCAATTACAATGGCAAGTAAAAAACCAAAGAACAGCATTACCGAGCCTAAGAAACCATATATCAACACTTTATTTGCTTTCATGTCTATTAGTTTTTGAACTTACGTTCATTTTACCTTACAAAGATAATGAACCTATGTTCAATACAACTAATAGTGAATGGTTTTTTTCTAAAGTTTTACCTTCATAAGTAATCATGGTCTATTTCGATGGTAAATAGAGCTTTCACATAACATTACCTTTTATTCTTTTATCAATAGGCCTTACTAATCAAATACCTCATGGTCAATCTGACCGTACTCTTACTATAATGTATCTCACATTTCTCCTTACCTATCAATGAAATCTAAAAAAGGAACGATTATTGATATGAATATCAAACAGGTATGTAATTATATTAAATTTGAGTTTACGGCAAAAGCAAATATTTACCGAAATAACTCATCTTTCAGAGCATTGATATGAACTTATTTGACAAAATCGGGAATCGAAGAACAAACATATTCTTCATACTAGCAGGAGTGGCAACAATTCTTGGCAGTATTATTCTTAATAACTACGAGACCAATAAAATAACCAGTAATAGCTATGAGCTCATTCAAGCCATTGGAAAACAGAAAGTAGCCTTACTTGGAAGATGATTCGCTAATGAAGAAAAAGAAATAATCGGTATATCAAGATCGGCACAACTCAAAAGATATATTGAATGTGAAATAACCACACCAGGAATCTGCTGTGAAAAACTGCAAGAGTATCTAAAAGCTATTAGAAAGGCATCAGGAGCCAAATCAGTACTTTTAATTAAAGAGACCGGAGAACTATTAGCCTCCTCTGATTCAGCCATTAGATTGTTCAATCCATTGGTAAATAACCAACGCTCTCGAATGAACCTACAGAGAACTATTTATAAAGGATTCTACTCCAAAGAGAATGATCCAACCTAAGGTTATTTCTTTTTAATGGCACCTATTAACCTTAGCGTTGGAAAGACCGTTTTCCTAGTCAGTTACATCGCTGCCGATGAAGACATCTACCTAATGATAGACTTCTGGCCATCCGCTACACAGACAGGTGAGTCGTTCATTGTGAAAACAATTGGAGATAGCATAGAATATCTGAGCCACCTCCGCTTTAAAGATAGTACACAAATTAATACAATAGCACTAAATCACAACAATCTCGGTAACGATTTACGTTCTGTAAACGGGTATGAGAATATCTACAACGCAACAGATTACTGCAGAGAAGAGGTAATAGCCTACTCCGAGAAAATCCCGAACACAGATTGGTCGCTTATTACAAAGATTGATAAAAGTGAAGTTATGCACCCTCAATTTGTATTAGGCCTTTACAGAACTTTCGTTTTGCTACTACTTATATTTATCGCTTATGGCTTCGTTTATCTGAGACATAGCAAGAGGGAAAAAGCGCTTTACTACCAACTTTACAGTAAAGAAAAAGAGATCAATAAATTTAAAAGTGAGTTTGAAGCGTTAATTGATAGCATAGGTGATGGCCTTATAATAACAAATCTTGAGGGTAAGGTCGTTTTTCTTAATCGCTCGGCTATCGAATTGACGGAATCAGATTTATCATTAATCAAAGAGGATGATTTTAGATCTATTTACCATACAAGCAATCCTATTGAACCAACTGAGATTATTCAAAATCTAATTCAGGAAAAAGGAAGAACGACTATTAGTCTACCTGCTCAACACATTGATCTTATCACTCATCAAAATAAAGTTATTCCAATAATTGAAAAAACTTCCTTTTATAAAGCAGACAACCCTCAATCAGGAAGAATTATAATCACCTTCCTTGATGATACTAAAAACAGAGAACTCGAAGAGAAGACAAAACAAGCCGAACTATGGCAACGAACCTTAATGAAAGGTCTGCCTGATGCATTGCTTGTATTTGATAATAGCCGAAGCATCATAGATGTAAATGACAATACATTAAAACTTTATGGCTATGAGAAAAATGAACTTATTGATCAACACATCAATATTCTAATTCCACAACGGCTTCACAATGTTCAAAAAGTCAGTCTTGAAGACTATTTCAGAAATCCAGCTTATCTACACATGGGTATCAATGAAGAACTAATTGCAGTTAGAAAGGACGGTTCAGAGTTTCCTATTGATGTTGCAATAAGTCCTGTTTCAACCAATAATGACCTATTCACAATCTGTATTATCAGAGATATTACCGTAGCTAAAAGAGCTCATCTAGCTCTTAAAGAAGCTTTACAAAAGGCAGAGGAAAGTGACACTCTAAAATCCTTATTTTTACAAAACATCCTCCACGAAATCAGAACTCCTCTCAATGCCATAAATGGTTTCACAAGCCTATTAGAGCAACACGATGTCAGCAAACTAGAGAAACAAGAATACATTAATCAACTTTCTGATAGTGCAACACGACTAATGAACACTATCACTGATATCATTGAACTCTCAGTTAATGAAGCAAACGAAACAACACTAAATTTTGAATCTATCTCTATTATTAATCTCCTTAGCCACTATTTTAACTTCTTCAACAATAAAGCAATTCAAAAAGGACTAACCTTTAAATACTTCCCTGACCAATCATCCATTGACCTTTTAATCTATTCTGATCAACAGAAACTAGGTATTATTATTGCCAATATCCTCTCTAATGCCCTGAAATTCACAGGTACGGGACATGTCTATTTAGGCTTTCAAACAAATAATAATGAACTTACTATCTTTGTGGAAGATACAGGGCCTGGCATACCCGAGAGCCAGTTCAACTATATCTTCGATAGGTTTACCCAGCTCGATAATGGCTATACCCGACAATATGAAGGCAATGGACTAGGCCTTGCAGTCGTAAAGGCTCTATCAGAACAACTTAATGCCAGAGTATGGGTAAACTCTACCCCGGGTGAAGGTTCAACCTTTTATCTGTCTCTTCCCATTAATCCAGCTTAAAACAAAAACTTCGCCTATTTTCTTATCAAAATAGTTTCTTCCGACCAAGTAATAAATAGTAACTTTGCAAAAAAGAAATCTATTGAGACTAAAGCATTTCTTCATTCTGTTTTCAATAATCTTCGCTATCAGTGGCGTTGATAGGATAGCTAAATTCGATCCTCAGATTGAAGAGAATGTCAATTCGAAATCGCTTGGGGTCTCTTTCCATGAGTCTACATCTCTTCCTACCATAACCATCGAGAGGGTCATCATTCAGGTAGTCAACCCTGTCTCAATCAGGGTAAACCACTCTAATAATGCCATACTGACCTGGGTAACCTCTATTATAAGTGTCAAAAAAGAGGCCTTTACCTTAACCCTAACTTGTGGCTTCGCCCTTAGCATACACCTCGGACGATACCTACTCTCCCCTTTTCACCATTTCGGCTAACTAACCTCCTCTTTATTATTTCGAAGGAGATATTTGCTTTATCTCGTCTGAAGAAATTCCTCTTGCTGAATAAGCAGCCTTATTCATTGATATCTCTAGGCTCTGCAATGACTGTAGCTTGTATCATTTTACTATAGCTACTCATTTATAATTGTAATAGTAGCTCATAGCAAAGAACCTTCAGAAGAGATTCTCCTCAAGTTAAAAAGGGCGACGTATTAAGTACGCCATTAAGGTAAATTTTCAAAAAACAAAATCATGGAAACCGAATTTATAATAATTGGAATAGTTATCGTTGTATTATTTGTTGGCCCATTAGCTTATATCCATTTAAGCAGTTCTGACAAGAAGAAACTCATAAAACTCTTCTCAGACGATGCAATGAGATTAGGTGTAGTAGGTAAAACACTTCTCTTTGACAAGAAAGCAGTCGTAATTAGTCACGACAAGAGTAAACTCTATCTGGCATCAAGTGAGTCTTATCACATCGAAGAATCACAAGAACTTTCTATTTCTAGCGATTCAACAATCTCTCTTCTGGTGAACCAAAAAGAGCTTACAAACAAGCTAGACTACAGCATGAAAATTAACTCGATAGAACTTCTGATTGTCAACAACAAGGATAATCAATCTACCTTGTTTACTCTCTTTGACAATACTATCAATAACCCGCTTGATGGTCTGGACTTTCTTGAAAAAGCCAAAAAAGTGGTCAAATTAATGTAGCTGTGACTGCTTCCGCTACCTGAGCGTAGCCTTCGACATCGCTCAGGTAGCGATCCGGTGGTTGAGCGAACCCTGATCCTCGGTTTTTTATTAAGAAGCTAGGTTTCCTCTACACCTAACCATCCTTGATTTAAATCGTACTTCCTGATACACTCACCCTCCCTTCCAAATTCCTGCCTGCAAGCCCCAAAAATTCATGCTTCCAACTCTCTGATATTCAACAGCCCCAAAGCTCCTCTCTTATATCCCTCTTATATCTCTCTTATGCATCTCTTATGTTCTCTTATGTT
>JAJTBW010000002.1 GCA_021286705.1 Sphingobacteriia bacterium | reverse complement strand
TGGCTAAGATAAAATGAGCAGTAGGATGTATCATTTAACCCGATGTCTGGTTTTAAGTTATAATAATTGCATGAGTCTTGTGTGGACTTATAATCCTTTTATCCCTTGGTATGAATTTGATGTTGCCCCAAATGGTGCACTGAGACATGTTGAAGGCACCACTGAAGCCTTATCTTTTTCTGAATGGGAAAATGCAAATGTAGCAGGCACATCTGCAACCGGTAGAATTGTAGGCGGATTGGCAGGTGCAGAAGCCGAAGTAGCTCTAGGAGCAGCAATAGTGGCCTGGTTTGGTGGAGTTGGAGCAGTACCAGATGCCATTATTGGAGGATTTGTTGGCGGAAATGCTGGAAGTCTCACTGGTAATAAGGTTGGAGAAATTAGTGTTAATTATTATCACGACAGATAATGAAAAGGATAGAAAATTATTTAAACGTATTGCACTTTTGCTTTTATAGAGCTGATTATAAACTTCATCTATTTGCAAATAAAATAAACCCTTTTCTTCTCATACATAAATTGCCTTTTCAGAAAAGAAGGTATGAGAAGTTGGGAATTGATATTTATAAAGAGATAGATAAGGCATTCGGAAATAAAGAATATGGAATAAGTATGATAGTAGCCGGAGGGGCTATGTTAGGAATCTTATTTTTCTTTTTTCTTGCAGCTCTTAATATTCTGTTAAAGCTATTATCGGGAAATATTACTCTATCCGCTCTCCACTTTATATTTTGTGGAATTTTGACGGTAGCTTTATCGTACTTTTTTGTTTTTAAGAAAGACAAGTATTTAAGTTATTTTGAACAGTTTGAGGAATGGGGGAAAGCAGATAAAATTAAATATGGCTTGCTTTCATTTGCCTTTGTTCTACTGGTATTCTTGCTTAATATCCTGGGCCTAAAAATGTAACCTAACAATGAAGTCCGTTTAGATGGGGTTCATTGTTTAACTACAACTGGTGTTTTTATCGCAACTGTTGCTTCAATTTAATATATTTGACTAAGCTAAATTGAGCAGTAGGATGTATCCTTTAACCCGATGTCTGGTTTTAGGTTATGACAACTGCATGAGTCTTGAGGGGACTTATGATCCGTTTATCCCTTGGTATGAATTTGAGGAGGAAGAGGGTAATGCTTCACTATCGAAAGCCTTCGAAAGCTTCTCAAAGCAGACCGTTTGGACCTTACAGAGCGCGATTACAAACATAGACATCAATTTTAATCTGGAACGATTGATTTTTCCTTTGAAATGAGTATCTAATATTGGGAACAAATCAGTAATTTTACTCGTGACGTTGGTTTTCTTCATTAGAAAAATGATTAGTATTATTCTTCTTATTTATTGAAAATCAACGTCATTTCCAAATTTTTCTTATCTTAATTTACTGATTTTCATTAGGTTAATTTTTGTCATGTACTAAGATAAATGAGTTGACAGTAATTTTAAAGACACACAAATTGTAAAATGAAAAATGAAAAATGAAAGCAAAATACAAGGAGAGAGAAATGTAAACATCCAAAATGTTTCTAAATCCAAAGTTTCAATTGGCGACAAGAAAGTAACTGCAGGTAAAGTGAACAAATTTTGGATCATTATTCCTGTTATTATTGCATTATTTGGACTTATTATTCAAATTTTAATTGGATGGGAGCAACTTATAAATTTGTTTTATGCTAAATAATTCACATATAGACGGACACGGTAATGTTGTAATACAAGATGCCGACAACTCAACAATTTCAATCAGCCTTTCTGACACAGAGCAGGTGAGAAAATTTTTTATAGATTTTCAAAACAAACTATCTGAATTGCCAAAAGAGATACTGACTGAACTTCAAAAACACAACAATTTAGAAAGCGAAATGAAAGTTGGAGCAAATATTTACTTAACAGTTATTGCGGCAATTGCCAACTATGGGAACAATGCTGTCCTTTGGGGTGTAACTATAACCAATCTAACAAAGGAGCACAGATATTTTAATCAACCATATTTTAAAGTGTCACCGAAATTTGAATTAAAGCCAGGTATTGAGCACGATACTTTTCTGATGTTTCCAAAGGAGCAGTTAAAATTCCCTGTAAGACTTGAATACGGAGAAGTATTGAGATTAACATTTGAAGTAAATCCCGATCAATTCGCTTTGTTTGAAAAGAACACAACCGAAGATGCTATTCTTACTTGCTATTGTGGGACAACTGTAGGAGAATTATACAATTCCAACGAATACAAGCTTGACAAATTTGTAAAAGACTACGAAGCAATTAAAAGAGTTAGGTGTTAATTATCAACCAATTCAAAAGATAAAAATATGTATTGTATAGAATGTGGGGCACAAATCCCAGACAACTCAAAATTCTGTTCGCATTGTGGACACAAGCAGACAGAAGGCGAACCTACATTGAAGGAAAAACTTGCTGAAGTAATTATTGAAAAAGAAATTACAAGACAAGTAGCTGAAGTTCACAAGTCTTCAATAGACTATCAATTTCTTAAAAAAGCTATGGGATGGTATTTGGCTTGGATACTTCTGCATCTCTCACTTTTATTAATATTTTCCGGAGGAGCTTTTAAAAGTGAAAACTCTAACGGTGGTTTTAATGACTTTTGGCCATTTGATGGCTTTTCAAGATATTATTATTGGGGCGACAAATTCGCCTACTATTATGACATAACAGAGTTCTTGGTTTATACCATTTTCCCACTTGCAATTTTAGTTATAATCAGTTTGACATGGAATCAAAACACAACAGAGAATAAAAGTGAATAAAAACTACCGCCAACAGCGGTTTGGCGTAATGGCGGGTGCTGTGCTTCGTATGAAAGTTTTGTGGTAGGTTCAAGTGCAGTTCTTCGATTGAACTTTTGTGCTAAAAATCCGCTACTACACCAAGCCTCAAAACGTTATGCGCAACATTTTGAAACGACACAGACTAAATATAAAAACAATGGAGACACCTGAAAATAATCCTAAAGACAGCAATGTAAAAAGCACTATTGACGCTGTAACAGGACTTGTAAAAGCAGTTCCAGTATATAATGATACAATCCAACCTGCTGCGAAAGAAATAGGAAAGTCATTAGCGACAGTTACTAAGACAATCAATATTGCCCTTGCCCCAATTAGTGCTTTAGTTTGGGGCTATGAAAAAATTAGTGAGTTTGTTCAAAACAGAGTTGCCGAAAAGCTAAAAGATATTCCAGAAGAAAATATAGTTACACCTGACCCTTCAATTGTTGGACCTGCTTTAGAAGCATTAAGGTATACAGGCAACAATGAGACCCTGAGTGAACTTTATGCTAATCTCATAGCAAACTCAATGGATAAGGAGACAATCAAAAAAGCACATCCAGGCTTTGTTGAAATAATTAAAAATATGACATCGGACGAAGGACTTATTTTGAAGGTTTTTTATCCAAATGTTTATAAGCCAATAATGGACATTAAACTAAAAATGAAAAATGGGACGGGTGGTGAACTTAACCTTGTAAATAATTATTCAAATATTGGACAAGAGGCGGGCTGTAAATATCCAGACTTGACATCAAAGTATATAGACAATTTATGCCGACTTGGACTTTTACATATGCCAGCAGGACGACATCTTGTTGGGCCAAATGCTTATGACATTCTAATCAAAACAGACGAGTATGAAAAATTTAAAGCCCAATACGATACTGAACATACTGGAATTACAGAAATTGAAAAATACATAGAATTAACAGAATTAGGAATACAATTTAGAGAAGCGTGTGTTACGAATAAAGGGAAGTAATGCTGCGTATAACAGCACATTTGCAATAGGCGGGGTTTCGTGCTCCGCAGGCAGTTTAGTGGTAGCCAAAAGTTTTGTGCTCCTCATAAACATTAGTGGTAAAAATCCCGCCCATCGCAAATCTGTCAACCGTTACCACCAATGCTAAAAAGACAGACGACACAGCAAGACAATGACTGAAAATAGAAACGACATACAGACCATATCGACCAAGCGGACAGACTTTAACGATGACCTTGTAAATAAGGAATATAAATGAAAAAAATTGACGGAACACCAAAAACAATCAGAGAGTTATTTACTGGAGTAAAATATACTATCCACTATTACCAGCGTGAGTACCAATGGCAGACCAAACAAATTGAGGAACTTATTGATGACTTAACCGAAGAATTCTTTGAGTTCTATTCCGTCCAAGACGAAAGAGGAAAAGTATTGGAGTATGGCCATTATTTCATGGGGTCCATAGTTTTAACCGCAGACGATAACGCAATCATTGATGGACAACAACGATTAACGTCTTTAACACTTCTGCTTATCTATTTATATCATCAGTTGGAAGACGAAGAAGAAAGAGCAGAAGTATTACAACTGATTTATTCTAAGAAAGCCGGAACAAAGACATTTAATATTCATGTGCCCGAAATGCCTGAACGCTATGATGTGATGAACGCATTGCTGCAGGGTAAATACATGGATGTTGCGAAACATTCGGAAACAATTCGAAATATCTACAATCGCTATGCGGACATCAAAGCAATCATGAATGATACTTTGCCTAAAGAATCATTGGATATTTTTAAAGATTGGCTTATTGACAATGTAGATTTCATCCGCATTGTAGCTCAAACAGAGCAAGATGCTCACAAAATATTTGTGTCCATGAACGACAGAGGGTTGAGTTTAACACCAACCGAAATGTTGAAGGGGTATTTACTCAGTAAAATTGAAAATGATAGTGTTCGACAACAAGCTAACGACCTCTGGAAAAAAAGAATACTTGAATTAAAAGGTTTAGGGAAGGAAGAAGAAAGCGATTTTATTAAAAACTGGATTCGTTCTCAATACGCAGAAACCATAAGAGAAAGAAAGAAAAATGCATCACCGGGTGATTTTGATATTATCGGTACTGCCTTTCACAAGTGGGTTAGAGAACACAATACACAAATGAAACTGGTCAGAAGCAAGGACTTTGAATACTTTGTTTTAAAACAGTTTGATAAGTTCAGCCAGATTTACCTCGACCTAAAAAAGTACTCCGCTACCCTAACTAAAGGTTTTGAATATGTTTTCTATAATGCCGACAGGAATTTTACATTGCAGTATCAATTAATATTAGCTGCTATTGACCCTTCGGAAACCAAAGAGGAATCAGACATAAAAATTAAATTAGTTTCCTGCTTTTTGGATTTGTATTTTACCCGTAGAATTTTTAATTACAAAACCGTTGACTATTCAGCAATTGTTTACAGCGTGTTTATGCTTTCTAAAAGAATTAGAAGGAAACCACTTCCTGATTTGCTTGAAGTATGCAAACAAGAAATTACCGAAAGTGAATTTCAATTGGAAACCATCGATGAATTTCGCTTGAATGGTTGGACCATACGATACATGCTTCATATTCTTTCGCGTGTGACAGATTACATTGAAACACAAAGTGGCATACCATCTAATTTCAATAACTATATCAATAGGGAAATTAAAAACCCTTATGATATTGAACATATCATCTGCGATCATCACGATTGGTTTGTAGCTGAATATCCTGAAAAAGAAACCTTTGACCGTCATCGCAACAAGTTTGGTGGCTTATTGCTTTTGCCAATGGACAAGAACAGAAGCTTAAACGATTTGACGTTTGATAAGAAGCTACCGATTTATTTTGGTGAAAATTTATTAGCAAAATCACTCAACAGTGATTGCTACCAGAACAATCCACAGTTTAAACGCTTCATGGAAACGGAAAATTTGCAGTTTAAGCCCTATACTACTTTTGACAAAAGAGCATTATTCGAAAGACAGGAATTGTATGAAGAACTTGCTAAAAAAATATGGGGCATTCATAAATTAGACGAACAACTGAATTAACGAAATATGGCAATCAAAAAATCCGAATTATACAGCTCCATCTGGGCAAGTTGTGATGAACTAAGAGGCGGCATGGACGCCAGTCAATACAAAGACTACGTACTGTTCATGTTGTTCATCAAGTATGTGTCTGATAAGTATGCTGACACCGATGATTTTGCCCCTCCGGTAACCATCCCCCAGGGCTCCAGCTTTAAGGATATGCTGGAATTAAGAGGCAAGGATGATATTGGCGACAAAATCAATACCCAGATAATTCAACCGCTGATTGATGCAAACGCTCGATTATCAAGAAGTGATTTTCCTGATTTCAACGATCCCAATAAACTGGGTGAAGGAAAAGCCATGGTTGATCGACTGACTAATCTGATCAATATCTTTAATAACTCTACACTCGACTTTTCAAAAAACCGTGCAGACCATGACGATATTTTGGGAGATGCCTATGAATATCTCATGCAGCATTTTGCACAGGAAAGCGGAAAAAGCAAGGGACAATTTTATACCCCTGCCGAGGTCAGTAGAATTCTCGCCAAGGTGATTGGCATCAATGCACAAAATTCTGTAGCTGCAACCACGGCTTATGATCCTACTTGCGGATCGGGTTCGTTGCTCTTGAAAGTGGCAGCTGAAGCGGGAAAGCGCATCACGTTGGAAGGTCAGGAAATGGATGTGACCACTTCCGGTCTGGCCAGAATGAATATGATTCTACACGATTTTCCAACGGCCAATATCATGGCTGGAAATACACTGGCGAATCCCAAATTCCTCGATGGTACCAATCTCCGTACTTACGATTATGTAGTAGCCAATCCGCCATTTTCCGATAAAACCTGGAGCACCGGTATTACACCTACCTCTGATTTATATAGAAGATTTGAATGGGGCGAGCCACCTGCAAAGCAAGGTGATTATGCGTACCTGTTGCACATCATCCGCTCCATGAAAAGCACTGGTAAGGCAGCTTGCATTTTGCCGCATGGTGTATTATTCCGAGGCAATGCGGAAGCTGGAATAAGAAGAAATCTGATCAACTCAGGTATTTTGAAAGGAGTAATTGGATTACCGGCTAACTTGTTTTACGGAACAGGCATACCGGCCTGTATCCTCGTTTTGGATAAGGAAAATGCCCAGGCACGAAAAGGCATATTCATGGTGGATGCCAGCAAGGGGTTTATGAAAGACGGCAACAAAAACCGTTTGAGAGAGCAAGACATTCATAAAATCGTGGATACCTTTATGAAACAAGAAACCATTGACAAGTTTTCCCGAATGGTTCCTGTAGATGAGATTGCTGATCCTAAAAATGATTACAACCTGAATATACCTCGTTACATTGATGCTACGGAGCTGGAAGATATTCAGGATATTGATGCGCACTTGAATGGCGGTATTCCCCTGCGCGATATTGACAACATGAGTGCCTACTGGGAAGTCTTACCAGGTTTGCGAAATACCTTGTTCAAAAACGCAAGAAATGGTTATCTGGAGGCAAAGTTGGCGGCCACAGAAATTAAACCTGCCATTCATCAAGATGTAGAATTTGAAACCTTGAAAAATGAGAATACAAAAATCTATGAGGCATGGAAGAAGAAAGTAGTTCCCCAACTGAATGCCTTTGGAAAAGATGCACATCCCAAAGCATTGATCGGAGATTTATCGGAAAGCCTGTTGAATGCGTTCAAAAAAGCCAAACTCATTGATGCCTACGATGTGTATCAGCATTTGATGAATTACTGGAATGAAACCATGCAGGATGATGCCTACTTGATTGCAGCCGATGGTTGGAAAGCAGAAACGCGTAGAGTATTGGAAGAAGTGAAAGCGGGCAAGGATAAAGGCAAGAAAAAAGACAAGGGTTGGACTTGCGACTTGATACCAAAAGAGCTGTTGGTATCCATTTATTTTCAAAAAGAAAAAACGGCTTTAGATACCCTCCAAGCAGAACTGGAAAACGCACAAGCATCACTTACTGAATTAGAGGAAGAAAATGGTTCTGCGGGCTCACCACAAGATAGCGGAGAGGAAGGTGTTTTTAGCACATTAAACAAAATCAACAAAGGAGATATCAACAAGCGATTGAAAGAAATCAAAGGCGATAAAGAGGCCAAAGAAGAAGCCGAATTATTGAATCAATGGATTGAGTTAGATGCTAAACAAGCAGAACTAAAAGCCTCCATTAAAAAGCAAGAAGAAGCTCTGGATAAAAAAGCGTATGAAAAATATCCGCAACTTACCGAAACAGAAGTACAATCGATTTTGATTGAGCACAAATGGCTACCGGCAATCGAAATAACCGTTAAAACTGAAATGGATCGCATTAGCCAGCAATTGACAGGTAGAGTAAAAGAATTGATTGAACGCTATGATACTCCACTTCCTTTACTAAATAAGGAAGTAAAATCCCTAGAAGACAAAGTGAATACTCACCTTAAAAAAATGGGATTTGTATGGAGTTAGTAGCGGAGAAATATAAAAATACAGAAATAATGATTATTCCAGATGAATGGGTAGTTGTTGAAATATCTGATGTTGCATTAGTGCTTGGTGGTGGTACACCAAGCACCAGAATAAATGATTTCTGGGATGGAGATATAAATTGGTTTACTCCAACCGAGGTTGGATATGACAAATATTTATTTTCAAGCAGAAGAAAAATTACTGATTTAGGATTAAGAAATTCATCTGCTAAAGTTTTGTGCCCTGGAACAATATTACTTACTTCTAGAGCGGGGATTGGCGACTTGGGAATATTAAAATGTGAAGCTGCAACAAATCAAGGATTCCAATCTTTAATTGCTAATTCAAAGATTAACAATGAATTTCTTTACTATTTAATGTTGACAAAAAAGAATGTACTACTTCAAAATGCAAGCGGAAGTACATTTCTTGAGATAAGCCCCTCTAAGGTCAAAAGTATAAAGATTCCTTTACCCCCTCTTCCAGAACAAACCGCCATTGCCACTGCCTTATCGGATATAGATGCTTTGATAACCCAAACCGAAAAGCTCATCGAAAAAAAGAAGGCCATCAAACAAGGGGTAATGCAGGAATTGCTCAGGCCGAAGGAGGGTTGGGAGAAAATGACCATTAATGATTGCTGTGATATTCTTAATAATCTTAGAAAGCCCTTGAATGATGCTGAAAGACAAAGAATGAAAGGAGATATACCTTATTGTGGCGCTAATGGAGTTGTTGATTATATAAATGAATATTTAACAGACTTTGAAATGATATTAATGGCAGAAGATGGTGGATATTTCGATGAATTTAAAACAAGATCAATTGCTTATAGAATGTCCGGTAAATGTTGGGTAAATAATCATGCCCATATTTTGAAAGCCAAGAGTCAATTCAATCAAGATTTCATTTATTATTCTGTAGTTCATAAAAATATATTAGACTATATTAATGGGGGGACAAGAGCTAAGTTGAATAAGAGTGAACTCAAAAATATTGAGATACACTGCCCCAATAAAGATGTACAAGATTCCATTTCAATAGTTCTCAATGAAATGGATGAACTAATATCTTCAATAGACTTTAAACTCCTAAAGCTCAAACACCAAAAGCAAGGCATGATGCAGACATTGTTAACGGGTAAAATTAGATTGGTATGAGACCAGAACGTAAAACCCAAAACAGGGTAATAAAACTTTTTGCAGATCATTCGGTTCCCAATTGTTTGGGTTACGAAAACTTAGGTGATTGGAGTAGCAAGTCCCATAGGAATATTGAAACTGATTTGCTCAAGTACAATCTTAAGAAACGTGGTTATTCAGATGCGCAAATAGCGGCTGCCTTGGTGCAATTAGAAACGGCAGCAGATACAACAGGTACAACTTTATATCAAGCCAATCTGCGAACGTATAGCCTGCTGCGTTATCCTATTAAAGTAAAAACATCCGCCAGTGCACCCTACGAGGATGTTAATATCATCGATTGGGAAAACAAAGAAAACAATGATTTCGGAATTGCAGAAGAAGTTACCCTTAAAGGTGGCCATGAAAGGAGACCGGACTTGGTTATCTACATCAATGGAATAGCCATTGGTGTAATTGAATTAAAACGAAGCTCTGTTGAAGTTGCGGATGGTGTTCGACAGTTGATCACGAACCAGGAATCCATTTTTAATGAACGTTTTTTCTCCACTGTTCAATTGGTATTTGCCGGAAGTGATTCTCAAGGCTTGCGATATGGAACCACCGGTACACCGGAACAGTTTTTTGTAGAATGGAAAGATGAAACCAAAAGCCCAATCGGAAATACTGCCGGTGAGTTATTGGATATTCCATTGGCACAAATGTGTCGTAAAGAGCGCATCCTCGATCTGATCCGGAATTTCATCATCTTCGATGCCGGACAAAAGAAAGTGCCTCGTCCACATCAATTTGCCGGTATCAAAGCAGCACAAGAACGAATTCGCATCAGAGAAGGCGGTGTTATTTGGCACACACAAGGCAGTGGAAAGAGTATCTTAATGGTATTGCTAGCCAAATGGATCATGGAGCACGATCCTGATGCCCGAATTTTAGTGATTACTGACAGAGATGAGCTGGATAAACAAATAGAAGGTGTTATGCGCAATGCCGGAGTCATTGCGGAAACAGCACCCTCCCCTCGGATAACCTCAAGAGCCAAGTTTATTGAAGCTATCTCAGCCACTTCACCTCGTTTATTGTGTGCGCTGGTTCACAAATTTGATACAACCGATCTAGAAGGCGAATTGCCAGCGGTGAGTGGACGATTTTTTGTGTTTGTTGATGAATGCCATCGAACACAAGGTGGAAATATGAATAAGCAAATGAAACGTTGGATGCAAAATGCCATATTCATTGGCTTCACAGGTACACCTTTACTCAGAAAAGACAAACAAACGACTAGAGAAGTATTTGGAAAAAACATCCATACCTATAAATTCCATGAGGCAGTAAAAGATGGTGTTGTGCTGGATTTAAAATATGAAGCTCGAAATGTTCCTCAACAATTAACCTCGCAAGCTGCCATAGACAATTGGTTTGAAGCAAAGACGAGATACTTAAACAACTTCCAAAAAGCGGTGGTTCGCAAAGCTTGGGCGAATATGGAATCACTGATGAGTGCCGGAGAGCGAAAGCAGCGAATTATTGCAAGTATTATTGAAGATTTTAGTTTGAGAAATCGCCTAAACAATAATCGTGGGACGGCTATTTTGGTTGCAGCATCTATTTACGATGCCTGTCATTATTACCGTTTGTTTAAGAACACATCATTTGGCCAGTACTGCGGTATTGTTACCTCTTACGAACCCAATCACAATAACATTTCCAGAGAACCTGCAAACAGTGATGAACGCTATAAGTTTGATACTTATACGCAACATGTGCTCAGTACTAATCAAACAACAACACAATACGAAGATGAAATAAAAAGAAGGTTCAAAGATGAGCCGGCTAATTGTAAACTACTCATTGTAGTGAGTAAGTTGCTTACAGGTTTTGATGCACCTTCTTGTTCTTACATTTATCTGGATAATGAATTAAGAGATCATAATTTATTCCAGGCCATCTGCCGAACAAACAGATTAGATGGTGACGATAAGGATTTCGGTTATATCGTAGATTTCAAGGAATTATTCGGAGATGTGCAGCAAGCCATTGCTGTTTATACCTCTAATGAATTAGATACTGAAGATGGTACTACCCGTGAAAATAATGTTGAATTAAAAAATTGGTTGGTAGAAGGTAAAAAGCGATTAGATACTGCAAGAGAGGCATTAAAATATCTATGCGAGCCCGTTGCCCAACCTAAAGAAGTTGAACAGTTTATTGCGTACTTCTGTGGCGATGCTAATAACCCGGAATCTCTTACTGAAACCGAACCACTTCGAATCTCTTTTTACAAATCGGTGGTAACTTTTGTAAGGGCATTTTCAGCCATATCAAGTTATTTAACCGAAGCAGGTTATTCAGATGCCGATGCACTTGCCATTAATACGGAGGTTGAGCTTTACACGGAGATACGCTCAGCGATTAAAAAATACAGTGGAGAAGAATTAGATATCAAGCCATTTGAAGCGGATATGCGGCATTTGATAAATACTTATATCCAAGCCGATCCAGCCGATCCAATAGGTGAAGTCGATAAGTACTCGCTCGTTGAGATGATCATCCAAACAGGCATACACGATGCCATTGCTAAGAAGCTAAATGAAAAAGGGAAGCTATCCAGGAATTCAATAGCAGAGGGAATTATCAATAACGTAAGGCAAACCATTATTAGAGATCAATTAACTGATCCCCGGTTTTATAAGGAGATGTCATTGCTTTTAGAAGATTTGATAAAACAAAAGCGAGAAGATACTGCCGAGTATGAAGCCTTTTTGAAGAAGGCAGAAGAGTTAGTTCAAAAGATGGCTAAAGGTCAATACAACACCAGTGTGCCATCCAAACTGCAAGGAAAGTCTGAAGCCATAATCATCTATAATAACCTATCGGATATTTTATCGCATGCTGCTCGTCCACTCATCGCAGCAGAACCACAAGTTGAATATGGAGATAAATTGGTTCTTTTAGCGCTCGAAATTGACAGGATAATGCGCGAGATGGCTCCAGCCGGATGGCGCGGAGATGACACAAGAGAAAAGCAGGTATTAAATGCACTTTTTCCCATCATGCAAAGAGATCGTGCAGCAACTTCTGCGCTTTTTGAATTGCTGAAAAACATGAAAGGTTACGAATGAAGGATATTATTCAATTAGGAGAATTAAAAATTGAGGTGACCAGGAAGGATATAAAAAATGTCCACCTGTCGGTTCATCCACCGGATGGTCGGGTGTCGCTTTCTGCTCCATTGAACACGCGCCTTGAAGTGGCTAGAGCATACGCCATATCAAAATTATCCTGGATAAGATTGCAGCAGGAGAAATTGGCCAAGCAACCAAGAGAAAAGCCTCGCGAATTTGTCAAGAGAGAATCGCATTACGTATGGGGAAGAAGGTATCTACTTAATGTGGTTCATACAGATGGCAAGCAGCAAGTGACGCTTGATCACAAAAAGATCAACCTATTCGTTAAACTGGGATCTAATAAGTCCAAGCGGGAAGAAGTATTTTATGAATGGCAAAAAAAGCAACTTCATGAATATGTTCTTGAAACGGTAGCAAAATGGGAACCTATTCTTGGAATAAAAGCCAATGCTTATTTTCTACAGCGGATGAAAACCAAGTGGGGAAGCTGCAACCACAAATCGAGAAACATCAGATTGAATACAGAGCTCGTGAAAAAGCCCAAAGATCTTATAGAGTATGTCATTGTTCATGAGCTGGCTCACTTGATTGTTCCGGTACACAATGAAAAATTCATAGCTATATTGGATAAATTTTATCCCAATTGGCGTGAGGCACGAATGGAGTTGAATGAATTACCCTTGGGGCATGTGGATTGGAAATAATTGAAAATGTATAATAGCACTGGTGGTAACAGCGTGTAAGCAATATTGCCTTGCCGCAGGCGCAACACAAGGCAACATCGCCTACACGCAAAACGTTAGCGGTCAGTTTAAAACGCCCACTGAAACGTTAAGCAACAAAAAGAATTTGAAATATGGCAACTTTAAAAGAAGACATTAAATCACAATCAGACTGGATAGTAAAAGCATTTGAGGCTGATGGCTTCAAACTTGATTACACTATTGAAAGTATTATTGAAGTGGACAGATTTTTTGAAGTAAATATAAAAAACGGAAAACCTAAAAAAGGTGGACGACTATACGGTAAGGGATTTGGACCAAAACTTTTTTCAATTGGTTCATATGTTGGAGAGACAATTATCAAAAACGTAAAAGGTGCTGAATGGGTAACTGATGACAATGACCCACAAGCCGAACTTAATGTATTTCTAAGACTTCCAAATGACGGACAAATTTGGCCTATTCAAAAAGTTATGAAACGATTTCAGAATGGGAGTGAAGATTCGATTTATCCCTATGTTCATCTAGTGACAAAGGAATTTACAAACTTGCCTTTTAAAGAGGAGTTTTGGTCTTTAACAGCGGAAAATGACGAACCAGAACAGACAAAACCTTGGTGGAAATTTTGGTAGTAGAAATACTAAAAGAAAGAAAACGGAGCCGCTAACATGCGGTCATAATACATAGTGGTTTCAGTGCAATTTGCAAGCTTAGTACCCGCTGGCAAGGTCAGTAACAGAGGATAGGTTTGCAGTCACGCAAATCGCTACGTTTCATATCGCCACCGTTAGCGGCAACTTTAACCGACCGTAAACAGGGACGCTGAAAACCGACTATTATAAGCATAAAAAACAAAAAAGTAAAAAAATGAAAAAAGCAATTCTTCTCTTGATACTGTTAGTCTTCGCGGCAACATTAATATTTGCAAAAGACTACAAATACAAGTCAGACCCTTGGGACAAAGACAAAATCAATGTCTTAATTAAGAATGGAGCTTAGACAGGTTACTATAAAAAGAACGCTTGGAGCGGAGATTGGAATACTTTGAAAATTAAAGCATAAGAATATGAAAGGATTTATAAATGTTTTAGCATACATAGGGTTTTACCTTATTGGTGGGGTAATGTTTTTATACCAAGGTTGGCAAATATTTTGGGGTATTGTTTTTGACGGCAAGGACTTCAACAAACCGCACGAAATATATTATGGTAGGGGCGTTTCTGACGACTTTGAACCCATAGACCTTGACATGATGAAATGGTGGTTTCTAATTGGACTTGTTTCAGGTATTTATCTTTATTACACAGGACAACTTCAATGGCTAACAAATTGGATAAACAAACGAAAGAATAAAGAATGATAAGCACAGCAGCCGCTAACAGCACCTACCCAAAAGTGGCGGTACAGTGTGCATTTGAACATTTGTGTTTCAAACAAACATTGGTGCATATAGACAGTTTAGTGTTCCAAACCGCCACCTTCGGGTAGCTGCAATCCGTTACCTGCAACCCTGAAATACGAGAATGACATAAAATAAAAAGAAAATGACTGCAAAAAAGACAATAACAAGAAAAACTGTTTTTATATCATCAACGTTTGTTGACTTAAAAGAGGAAAGGAAGAAGGTTTGGGATAGTCTTGAGAAATTTGATGTTACAGTAAAAGGAATGGAACAATTCGGTGCAAGAACATCTAATCCTTTAGCGACTTGCATTTCTGAGGTTGAACAGTCTGATATATATGTTGGAATAATAGGAATGAGGTATGGTAGCGAAGAACCGAATAGCGGTAAATCCTATTCTCAATTAGAATATGAAAAAGCGGTTGAACAAAATAAAGAAATACTAATCTATCTAATTGACGAAGAAAGTTCAGCTGTAACTCCAAACTTAATTCAGTTTGACAAAATTCAAAAGCTAAATAACTTCAAAGCTATTCTTAAAGACAAACATACAATAGATACATTTTCTAATTCGCAAGATTTAGTTACTAAACTCCAAAGAAAATTTAACGAATTATTGACTCCAAAAGCTACAGCAGTAATTGAAGATGAATATGATAACACAAATAACATTATCAAATTGTTTTTTCTTGTTCCAGCTGCTTATTCTGGAAGAGAAATAAAATTGAAAGTGAAATTTAAAGGACAACCACTTCCAGTTTCAAAAGCAATTTGTAAAAACTTTAATTTTGAATTTGGCAAGACTATCGTAAGTCAAATAGAAGTAGTGCATCCTGTATTTAAGTTCAAAAACTTTCGACATATTTTTATAGAGTTTGAACAATTCAGGAAATTCATATCTCTTGACAATTCGACAGAATATGAAATATTTGCAAAAGTTTTATTCAAAGACGAAAAAGTCAATACGTTGACAACTGATTTTAAAGACAAATACGAACGTGTTTATAATCCTCGTTACTATGGTGACCTTGGGGATTATTATGACCCAATTGAAGATGAGGAATATTATGATGTATTAAAAGAGGGTGACGGACAGATTGCTTTAAACTTGACAGATATAATAATCAATAAATAGAAGATTGACAAGAATAAAGGACAGCAGGTAACAACGGGTATAAGTAATGGCGGGTAGTTCAGGTGTTCCATCAGCTCGTCTCGCAGCTTAGGTCTGTAACGTGGGATACGGACGCAGCTACGAAGTCCGCCCCTGCTCATACCCGCGGCCGTTATAAGCTGGACTAAAAGAATTTTGGAAATATCGCACCAGTCCGCTTTTTATGTCTGGCATAACCTGAAAATCGTTGGCCAAGCTGGCTCTCTTCGATCTTGATCTTGATGTAGATGACTATATAAAGCATTGTCCCTGCAAGGATTTTATCCCAAGTATGGTCTCTGATTACAATTGGCAGGGTTAAGATTACCAATGAACTATACATCGGATGTCTTATGTAACGATACGGTCCTGCAGTTATTAAACGCGCTTTTCCCGGAAGATCAGGAAATACACTCAGATGGCTGCGTTTCATCATTACTACAGCCCAAAAAACCAGCAGAAAAGAGGGTACAAACCCAAGTAAGAAGCAGCTGTCGGGTTGATGCAGTAACTCCGGAATGATTAGATACCCTAACGCACTCAATTGTACGGCTATCAATATGTATGACCTAAAGGGAATCTTTATCGTCTTCATAATCAATTGGCCTTTCGTGCCCCCCGCATAATATTCGTCAATAATCCATCAGCCTCCTGCCTCTTGAAAATACCTCTGTTAACGGCTTTAACCTCCTCAACGGTGTAAAAGGCGTTCGGGTTAAATCTATTTATAATTTCAATAATGTGCTGTGCATCTTTTCTCTTTACTATGGTTAGAATGATCTTCACAGGACCAATACTCCCCTCTGCGTCCATTATAGTTAAACCATAGTTGTTCTCTCGTAGATATTTTACCAGCTCAGTGGTGTCCTTTTTTGGGATGATTCTTACTAAAACGGTGCCCAATGATATCTTCTCTTCTAATACCATCCCTACAAAGTTACCCATCGCAAAGCCTGCCCCATATCCTACATAACATAGAATATTGGTGTCGATATATTCTAATGCGAATCTTACCGCTATCAACCAAATGATAACTTCAAAGAACCCTAGAAAAGGACCAATATAACGATAGCCCTTTGAAACAAAGATTATTCTTAGGGTTCCTATGCTTTGATCGCTGACTCTTGCCAGGAATATTAATAGAGGAACAATGAGATATGTATAGACAGGACTAGTAGGGTCAAAGTAGTTTTCCATATTCGACTTTTTTTAACGAATTTAATAAATCCACAGCGAAATAAGACCTTAAGGGTAGTTTAAATTTCTTTTACCATAAAAGCTGTCCTACGATTTAGTGCACGACCCTCTTCTGTTTCATTGGTACTTATAGGTGTCGTCTCTCCGTACCCCTTATAGCTTATTCTATCAGATGCAATCTTCTGCTCAATCATAAAATCAAAGACGGCCTTTGCTCTGTTAAGCGATAGCTCTTGGTTATGTTTGTTATCTCCTTTGTTATCAGTATGACCACTTAGTTCAATCTTGAGTTTAGGATTTGACTGCATGAGATCAACCAGACGGAGTAACTCCGTTTTCGATTCATCCTTAAGAAGGTAACTATCGGTATCAAAAAAGACATTACGCAGGATAACGGTCTCTCCGACTACAATTGGCTGCAGTGGAATATCCCTTAGGTAAGGATCTGTTTGAGTTGCATTTCCTGTCAGATTGAAGTGATCAGAATAGAAAAGATAGCCGTTCTTTGAGACATTTAATGCATATTCGGTTCCTGAGGGTAGGGCAACAAGAAAATGTCCGTCTGATGGGTCAGAATAGCTTTCTACTACAGTTTTGCCGTTAGAGAGCTCAATTAGTTCGAAGCGGGCCTCAAGTTTAGCCATGGTCTTTGCGTCATATACGGTGCCTTTAAGCCATGTAAGTTGTTTGGGCTTTGCCGATTCAGGAAGCTTAAATTTGTACAGATCGAGTTTTCCATAGCCGCCGGATCTGTCCGAAGCAAAATATCCCCATTTCCCGTCTCCTGAGACCAGAAGGCTGTTTTCATCTTTATTAGTATTGATGGGGTAGCCCAGATTCTCAGGCTCGCTCCATTCTCCGTTGGGTTGAAGTCGGCTGACAAAGATATCTAGTCCTCCCATGCCGGGGTGACCATCAGAGGAGAAGTAGAGGGTATGGCCATCTGGGTGTATAAAGACACTCTCTTCTTTGCCTTTTGAATTAATAATATCGGGTAGGCGATGTGGCGTACTCCATTTTCCATCTTTCTGAAGACAACTGGTATAGATGTCTTGATCTTCTGAGTTTTGTCGTGACCTGCCGCCTCTGATAAAATAGAGTGTTTGTCCGTCAGATGAGAACGAGGGTTGAGATTCCCAGTTGGCAGTATTAATAGGGCTGCCAATATTTACCGGATCAGACCAACCATTTCCCAGTCTTCTACAAACAAAGAGGTCGCAGCTGCCATAGCCATCCCTATCGGGGCCATATTCTCTCATCATATTGGCACAGGCGGTAAAAAAGAGAAACTGTCCATCAGGAGATAGGGTAGGAGCTCCTTCATTCCATTCTGTATTGATAGGCTCCCCTATAGGTCTTGACATGAGCCAGCCAGTATCACTTCTGGCTGCTATATAGAAGTCCTCTTGTTCTTTACCCGGTAGAACCTCTGACGGCACTCTACGTGTGAATAAGAAGGTCTCACCATCTACCGTAATACAAGGGAAATACTCAGAATATGGTGAGTTGATTGATGCTCCGAGGTTGATAGGGTGAAAATCAACCGGATGTTTCATCATTTCGAGTGCATACTCACATTGATTTATCGATTTCTCGATCTTTGGGAGTTTAGTGCTACTGGCCGGTTCGAATTTTAAAGCCTTATTGTAGGTATCTATAGCAACCTGATAATTTCCCTCTTTTTGTTCGAGGTTAGCTATTAGAAGCCAAACCTGAGGATAGGGTTGTCTCCCTTTTTCCATGCCGCTACGATAGGCTTTAATGGCCTCAGGCAGATTTTGAAGGTCTGTATAGATATCACCCAATGTTAACCACCCTTCCGAGAAAGCGGTATCGTAGGCGACCGCCTTGCGCATCTCTTCAACAGCCTGATCTAATCGGTTGTTCCGATACAGTTCTGATGCCCGATAGTACGATTTCTCTGCACGTTGAGATTCTGTCGAAAGGCGCATGTTTTGAGCCACCAAACCGCCTGAGACGGTAAGGAGTGTCAGTAAAAGAGTAAGTGAAAGAGTGGTTCTCATGTGTAAATCAGTTTTTGTTTTATGACACTCTGTTAGGGAATGTGGATCCACTTATGCATCTGAAGAGAGAGGCGCCATCGGGGATTCTCTTGAATGTACCCAATTATATGGGGGAGTATCTGTTCACGTTTGCTCCATTCAGGTTGTAGTAACAGTGAGCATTTTGAACTAACCTCCTTTGCATTCTCTTCAGCCCAAAGCAGATCATCTTCGTTTTGAATAACAACCTTGAGTTCATGAGCCATTTGGTGGATTGGCTTAACAGGAGGCATGTTTTTCTTTGGTGAAAGGCAGATCCAATCCCAGTATCCTGAGATAGGGTAGGCTCCTGAGGTCTCAAGAAAAGTCTCTATCTGATACTCTTTAAGTTTTCGTGTGAAGTATTCCAGATTGTAATTTAATGGCTCTCCTCCGGTAACAACGACTGCCTTACCCGGCCATTCAATACATCGACTGACAATCTCATCGGTATCTACGGGTGGAAAAAGTGTAGGGTTCCATGAATGTTTGGTATCGCACCAGGCGCATCCAACATCACAACCGCCAAGTCTGACGAAGTAGGCCGCTCTTCCAGCTTGTAATCCCTCGCCTTGTAATGTGTAAAACTCTTCGACCAAAGGCAGCATTAATCCTTTGTCGAGTCTATCTTTTATCTCTTCTGTCATCTAATCTTGCGTCCTTTTTACTTTAATATAGTAGGTTTTTTCACCCTCTTCGATTCTTACCACAAGAAGCTTTGAAGAGGAATCCTTTTTAGATATAATCAGCTTCAACTTCCCATTATTAGTCGATTCTTTAGTCAATTGATCCCCTTTTCGGTTCTGAAGTGTGGCTGAGAAAGATAAACTGCTTTTTCCTTCTATCTCAATTTCACCTTGATTATTGTCGTTTGTATGAAGAACTGAGACAATATAGGGTAGCGTTGTGTCTTGAGAGTCTATCCTTAATTCCGGAAGGTATTTTTTTGGATCGAGAGAGAAGAGAGAGGCCTTGATGATTGGAGTCTCTTCACAACTGAAAAACAGTTTTCCGTCGGGTCGAAAGGCAATTCCTTCAGTCTGTGCCCCAAAGAGAGTGACAAGGTTTATCCTGACTATATGCTTTATCGTTGGTTGGTTAGGGTGAAATTCGGGAATTAACCAGATAACCGGTGCATAAAAGTCATATCCGATTAGAGCTAAAAGTTTCTCTTTTTCAAAGTAATCGGCTCCGGTTACCAGTCCACCAATATTGATTTTTTGAATAGGTTTGAGGCTTTCCCCATCTTTCCATGAATCCATGCAATAAAAGCGTGTTTGATTATCTCCCCAGTCTTTACTAAAGAACCATAGTTTTTTGCCTGCACTGAACATAGCCTCACAGTCAAAGTTTTGTTTACGGTCACGAGGAGAGAAGTCGGTCTGGTCATCCCATTTAAATCCTATTTTTTCGGATTGTACCTCAATTGATCTACTGGAGTTAATAGCCTCTTTATTGATACGGTAAATGGTAAGATCTTTTCGTTTACCAATGTTATTTCCAAAGTCACCGACATAGATGTATTTATCATCAACAGTTATATCTTCCCAATCGCTGTTGATGGCTTCCTTGAATCTGATTGTCTTGATAATTTTACATCCACTGCTGTCAAGGGCATATATTTCAGGTTCTCCTTGACTGTCATTATGGGTCCACCAGCCGTTGGCCATCCATTGCAGTCCTGAAGTCTCATTGACTTTGTCGGGGAGCTGATTACAGGAGCAGTAAGGTGCTTTTACAAGATTGATTACTTTAATTTCAGGTTGAATAGTATCGGTTTTTTGCTGATAAAGGCTATGTGATATTCTTGTGCCAGAACTCTGTTCAGGAGTGTTTTTCGGGAAGCCTGAGGCATTAAAGAGGAGGGGTAGGAGGGTCAACCATGAAATAAATTGAATCATCATCATTGATTTTTATGCAAAGTTATGGCTAAACTTCATGACAGGCTCTATTATTGTGATGAATACAAAAAAAGAACAGCGCTCCTGATGGGCGCTGTTCTTATATTTATCAGGTGCGACTACTGTTTCTGATTTTTGTGGTAGGCTTTCATTGTGTTCATAAGAAGTGCAGCGATAGTCATAAGACCGATACCGCCCGGAACAGGAGTGATGGCACTAGCCACTTTGCTTACCTCATCAAATTTCACATCGCCGGTGATATAATAGCCCTTTTCTTTGGACGAATCTTCAATTCGATGGATACCAACGTCGATGATTACGGCACCTGGTTTTACCATGTCAGCGGTTACGAAATGAGGTTGTCCGATGGCAGCTATAAGGATATCTGCCTGACGGCAGTAATCTGCGAGGTTATCAGTCTTGCTGTGACACAGGGTGACCGTAGCATTACCTCTTTTAGCTTTTCTGCTAAGGAGGAGAGAGACAGGGGTACCTACTATATTACTTCTTCCAAGAACTACGACATGTTTTCCTTCAGTTTGGATGTCATATCTTTCCAAGAGTTCCATAATTCCGTAAGGAGTTGCTGGGAGGAAAGTATCCAATCCGAGTGCCATTTTACCTACGTTAGCTGGATGGAAGCCATCGACATCTTTTTCGGGATTGATAGCCTCAAGGATTCTATCGGCATTGATATGTTTTGGGAGTGGTTGTTGAACGATAAAGCCATCGACATCGGGGTCATTGTTAAGAAAATCAATGGTTTTAAGGAGTTCCTGTTCGCTGATAGTCTCTTCTAGGAGATAGAGCGAGGAGGTCATCCCTATTGATTTACAAGCTTTATCTTTAGAAGCAACATAGCTTTGGCTGGCAGGGTCGTTTCCAACCAGTACCGCAACCAGGTGAGGTGCTCTTTGTCCGGCATCAATAAGTGAAGCGACCTCTTTTTTTATCTCGTTTTTAACGGCCTCAGAAATGGTTTTCCCGTCGAGTAACTTCATGTCAAATAGATTTGATATTCATTTTGCCCCATTGAAACTACCGAGGTGGATAGATTATACTGTGATGAAGGTATAATCCAAACTGGTAATTGTGAGGGATTGGGGTGAAGATATTAGCGTTTCTTTTTCATTCCACCCATCATCTTCATCATTTTTTGTCCCCCGCTGGTAGTCATGAGTTTCATCATTTTACGGGTTTCATCAAATTGTTTGATGAGTCGGTTGACCTCTTGGATTTCAGTACCTGAGCCATTGGCAATACGTTTTCTTCTTGATCCGTTCAGGATTGCCGGGTTGGCTCTCTCTTCAGGGGTCATAGAGTGTATAATGGCTTCAATACTTTTAAAGGCATTGTCATCTATATCAACATCTTTTAGAGCCTTGCCCATTCCGGGAATCATACCCATCAGATCACGGATGTTACCCATCTTTTTGATCTGTTTGATCTGATTTAGGAAGTCATCAAAATTGAATTGATCTTTAGCAATCTTCTGTTGTAGTTTTCTAGCCTCTTCTTCGTCGAATTGTTCCTGAGCTCTTTCTACGAGAGAGACAATGTCACCCATGCCCAGGATACGGTCGGCCATACGTTCGGGGTAGAAGATGTCAATAGCATCCATCTTTTCACCGAGGCCGACAAATTTGATCGGTTTATCAACGACTGATCTGATGGTAAGGGCAGCTCCGCCACGGGTATCACCATCGAGTTTAGTAAGGACGACCCCGTTGTAGTCGAGACGGTCATTGAAGGCTTTAGCCGTATTTACCGCATCTTGACCCGTCATAGAGTCAACTACGAAGAGCGTTTCTTGAGGGTTAACTGATTGCTTAATAGCAGCGATCTCTTTCATCATCTCCTCGTCGATTGCCAGACGACCGGCAGTATCGATAATGACAACACTATGCCCCATGTTTTTGGCGTGGGTTATAGCATTTTTAGCGATTGCAACAGCGTTTTTGTTACCCTCTTCCGTATATACTTCAACTTCAATTTGCCCTCCGAGTACCTTCAACTGATCAATAGCTGCAGGGCGGTAGACGTCACAGGCAACGAGAAGCGGTTTATGAGACCTTTTAGTTTTAATGAAGTTGGCTAGTTTGGCTGAGAAGGTAGTTTTACCTGAACCTTGAAGTCCTGCGATAAGGATGATTGCGGGTTGGCCTTTGAGGTTGATGTCTGATTTTTCTCCACCCATCAGGGCAGCTAATTCATCATGAACGATTTTTACCATCAACTGACCCGGCGAGATAGCTGTCAGTACATTTTGACCGAGAGCTTTCTTCTTAACATCGTCGGTAAATTGCTTTGCTATTTTGTAGCTAACGTCTGCGTCAAGCAATGCTTTGCGAACCTCTTTGAGGGTTTCGGCTATGTTTATTTCGCTGATTTGCCCTTGTCCTTTAAGGACTTTAAAGGCTCTATCGAGTTTATCGCTTAAACCTTCGAACATGATATCTGGGGTGTTAAATTATCAGAATATTACATGCGATTTGATCGCAGGGGTGCAAATTTACAAATTTTAACCGATCTTACAGGTGTAAATAATAGTATGAGTTTGATGAATTAGGGGTGTTTGTAGTTGTTAACAACTTGTTATAAAAGAAAAATTGAAGATTAGTGCTATATTCCGGAAAAAAGTTTTTATCTTTGCAACCCGTTTTGGCTCACAAAAATTTAGCAGAAAACAGATATGTATTTAACGCCTGAAATTAAAAAGGATATCTTTACGAAGTACGGCATTACTGATAGTGATTCAGGTAGTGCAGAAAGTCAGATTGCACTTTTTTCGTATCGTATTACTCATCTTACCGATCATTTGCGTAGCAATCGCAAGGATTTATTCACCCAGCGTTCGCTGGTTCGTTTGGTAGGTAAGCGCAGAAAGCTGCTCGATTATTTGAAAGAAAGAGATATCGAGCGTTACAGAGCAATTATTGCAAAACTGAACCTCAGAAAGTAATTTCTTTTCGGTTTTAACCGGAAGAACCTTAGAAAGGCAATTCATGAATTGCCTTTTTTTGGTATTTATGGCACGCTATTTTGAATTCAAGGATTACAAAATGATTTAGCCCGACACAATGCAGTTAAATGTTGTTAAGAAGACAATATCTGTGTTAGTGTTAGGTTATTGTGCTGTTTGATGGTGCCAATTGAGCTATCTTTGCTACAATTTTGGCACAAGATGTTAAGATGTTGTAACAGATTAATTTGATTTAGATTATGCAAGCTTTTTACAAAACCTTTCAACTTCCTGATGGACGGACTGTTCAGATGGAGACTGGAAAACTTGCCAAGCAAGCCGATGGTGCCGTCGTTATAAAGATGGATAACACCATGCTGCTGGCAACGGTCGTTTCGGCCAAAGAGGCAAAAGAGAATGTTGACTTTATGCCACTTACCGTTGAGTATCAGGAGAAGTATGCTGCTACTGGCAGGTTCCCCGGCGGTTTCTTTAAGAGAGAAGCACGTCCTCACGAATTAGAAATCCTTACTGCTCGTCTGGTTGACCGTGCTCTCAGACCCTTATTTCCCGATGACTATCATGCCGAGACTCAGGTGTTGGTTTATTTGATCTCTGGCGATAAAAATACTCTACCCGATGCATTTGCCTGTTTAGCTGCTTCAGCTGCTTTAGCTGTGTCGGATATCCCTTTCAATGGCCCTGTGTCTGAAGTACGTGTTGCACGTATCAATGGAAAGCTTGTAATTAATCCCTCTTTATCTGAACTCGAACAGTCTGATCTTGATATCATGGTTGCTGCCACTATGGAGACCATCATGATGGTTGAAGGCGAGATGAAAGAGATCTCAGAGACTGACATGATTGAAGCTCTTAAATTTGCTCATGATGCGATTAAGATCCAGTGTCAGGCTCAGATCGATATGGTTAAAGAGTCAGGTCGTGGTGTAGAAAAGCGCGTTTATTGCCATGAGGTTAATGATGAGGAGATCAGAAAATCAGTAAATGATTTCTGTTACAAACCAATCTATGATATTGCTTGTAAAGCAAGTGGTAAACACGAGAGAACTGAACTTTTTGAAAAGGTTCTTAAAGATTATCTTGAGACTCTTCCTGAAGAGACTCGTACAGAAAAGGCTGCCATGATTGGACGTTATTTCCATGATGTCCATAAACATGCTGTTAGAGACGTTGTCTTAAATGAGAGAATTCGTCTTGATGGCCGTAAGACAGATCAGATTAGACCAATCTGGTGTGAAGTTGATTATCTGCCCTCCGCACATGGATCATCCATCTTTACACGTGGTGAAACTCAGTCACTTTCTACAGTTACACTGGGCACCAAACTCGATGAGCAGACCATTGATGGAGCCGTGATTGAAGGCAAGAATAACTTCATGCTTCATTATAACTTCCCTCCATTCTCTACTGGAGAAGCTAAAGCATTAAGAGGTACCAGCCGTCGTGAGATTGGTCATGGTAATCTTGCTTTACGCGCCTTAAAGCCGGTTATCCCCGGAAATCCTGAAAATCCCTATACAATTCGTGTCGTTTCCGATATCCTTGAGTCTAATGGTTCATCATCAATGGCCACAGTATGTGCCGGAACCCTTGCTCTTCTTGATGCTGGTGTAAAGATTCGCAAACCTGTTTCAGGTATTGCTATGGGTCTTATTACTGATAAGGCAACAGGCAAATGGGCGGTACTTTCTGATATTCTGGGTGATGAAGATCACTTGGGTGATATGGACTTCAAGGTCTGTGGCACGAAAGATGGTATCACTGCTTGTCAGATGGATATCAAGATTGATGGGTTACCATACGAGATTCTTTCTCAAGCTCTTGAGCAGGCTCGTCAAGGTAGACTTCATATCATGGGTGAGATGGCAAAAACGATTACCGAACCTCGTGAAGATTACAAACCTCATGTACCCAGAATAGTTCAATTGACTATTCCCAGAGAGTTCATAGGCGCAGTTATTGGCCCACAAGGTAAAGTAATTCAGGAGATGCAACGTGAAACAGGCTCGACTATCGTTATTGAAGAGGTAGGTGATCTTGGAGTAGTAGACATCGTCGCTGTAAATAAGGATTCAATCGATGCTGTAAAAGCTCGTATTCGTGCTATCGTTGCGATTCCTGAGGTAGGCCAGATTTATAAGGGTAAGGTTAAGACGATCACTGCTTTCGGTGCATTTGTTGAGATTTTACCTGGTAAAGACGGTCTTTTACACATCTCTGAAATTGAATGGCGCAGATTGAATGATGTAGAAAGCGTTCTTAAGGTTGGAGAAGAGATTGAAGTTAAACTGATTGAAGTAGATTCTAAAACTGGTAAACTAAAACTCTCAAGAAAGGTACTATTACCAAAACCAGAAGGACAAAAGTAATTCTAGCCTGATAACTGTAACAGCAAGTTCAGGAATTATAGTTATTAATTGAAGTATTTAAAATGAGGCAGTTAAAAATTACAAAGCAGGTTACAAACAGGGAAACAGCTTCACTGGATAAGTATCTGCAGGAGATTGGCAAAGTTGAGCTAATCACAGCAGAAGAGGAGGTGGCTCTGGCACAACGCATCAAGCAAGGTGACCAAGTCGCTCTCGAGAAACTAACCAAGGCTAACCTGCGTTTTGTAGTTTCCGTTTCAAAACAGTACCAGAATCAAGGCCTAAGTCTGCCTGACCTTATTAATGAAGGCAATCTTGGCTTGATTAAAGCTGCTCAACGATTTGATGAGACTCGTGGTTTCAAATTTATCTCTTACGCTGTGTGGTGGATCCGTCAGTCTATTCTGCAGGCTCTCGCCGAACAGTCAAGAATCGTAAGGCTTCCCCTCAACAAAATTGGATCAATTAACAAGATCAATAAAGCTTATGCTAAACTGGAACAAGAGTATGAGCGGGAACCTAACGCTGAAGAAATCGCTGGCCTTCTTGAAATAACCGAAAATGAGGTTAAAGAATCGTTGAGAAACTCAGGACGACATGTTTCTATGGATGCTCCTCTGGTTCAGGATGAAGAGAATACAATGTACGATGTTATGCGTAGTGACGATGGCCCTACTCCTGAAAGTGGGCTTATCTATGAATCGCTACGCCGCGAAATCGATAGAGCTATTTGTACTCTTACTCCCAGAGAAGCTGATGTTATCAGATTGTATTTTGGCCTGGAGGGAAAACATCCCATGACTCTTGAAGAGATAGGCGAAAAGTTCGACCTTACTCGCGAACGAGTCAGACAGATTAAGGAAAAGGCTATCAGACGTCTGAAACATACCACAAGAAGCAAGATCCTGAAAAGTTATCTGGGCTAATTTTCTTTTAAAGATTATTTTACTGAGGCCGCCGGTGTACCGGGGGCCTCTTTTAGTTTTATCCCAATTGATGCAATTCGTACATTGGGTTTTGTCTGATCTGTTTTAAAAGGGGTGGAGAAGGTTAAGATGTTTCAAAATTCAACGATTCAAAATTAAATTATTCGAAATGGTTCGTCTTGATGAATCCAGTTTTCCATCTCTGTAATGAAAAAAAAGTAGCCAACGATGCCTCCCGGCGTCATTGGCTAATCAATCAACCAAAATCTAACAATTATGAGAAAACTTCCTGAAAGGAAATTCAAAATTCGGGCCGGTTAAAACCGGAGTCTCTCTGTGGTTACCCTACAGAGTCTCACCATTCAAAATAATTAATCTGAACAAGATTAGGATAATTTTCGTGGTGAACGTTTTAAACTATTATGGAAATTAGATGCTTATTTCTTTCGTAATGTCATTTCCAACGATAAGAATTTGTTTTGCCTCCATCCAAATCTGATACAAAGATAGTAACATTTTGGTGTTCATTGTATACGGAGTTGAAAATAATCCGTTGATACTTTAGACTTTTTCGATAATAGTTAAAAAGTGGTCAGAACTTCTGAGTGTATTATATACAACAATCAGGCCAAAGTTTAAATTTTACAGTAAGTTGTGTGTGTTTTGTATAACTGATGCCCCATCTTTGGATGTGTCACCTTCCGTTTTTTAACTGTTTTAGTGGTTATTAGATAAGAAACTTCTGAAATTGTATTTTTTGGAATCTTGATCCGCTTTGAACATTGCTATAATGTTCGTCCGAACATGACTATAATTGCTGAGTATTTATATGTGATTGAATATTAGAGTATAATTAGTGCGTAGTTATTTTCAATGTCGAGGCATTAAAGGAGATATTACAGGTAACGTAAGAGAAAATGGTGTCAAGTACTGAGATTACGTTCAGATTGTAGTAATTTAGCACTCATGAACAGCAATACCAGAAGACTTATTCTTTTCACCACGTTACTTGTTATGATGATGGGCCCTGGCAAGTTGATATTTGGAGCTGGCTTTTCTTCTTCTTCAATGGCTCTTAATCATCCCTTATTTACGATCGCATCAAGTCTTGTTTTTGCTGGAAATGAATCTGATAGAGTTGATACAATTAGGAATCAGGTTAAATCAAAAGGTAGTTCTAAGAGCCGGGCCACTGATCATCACATCCGATTAGCAATGAGCCATCAGAGTGCTGGAAAGGTGGTTTGTGTACCTGGAAAAGAGCAGTCAAAAGTCAGTGATGGGTACAGTGTTAATTCATTCGAGGGGAGTGAGATTCAGGTATTGGTTAATGCCTCAAAGAATAAGTTGGTTGTTAAGGGTGTTGATAAAGGCCGTCTCTATGTATTTACTTGTATGGGTAAGCAGGTCTATTTTGGTAAGCTAAAAGATAACATAGAACTTGATATTACGAGCCTGCTCGACGGCTGCTATACTTTGAAGATTGAGAAAGAGGGACAGGTATTTAGTCGTCAGATAATTATCAGAAGATAGGGGATTTAACTTTAGCTTTGACGAGCAGCATAATGCTTTGAATCACCCCATTCATCCCACCCGATTTGGTTTCCTGACATATGAATTCTTGCCTCCAGGCATGAGCGACATTCGTCAGCATCTTCATCCATACATGGTTTATCTTCGTAGAGTTTGTAATTCTCACGGTATTTAACAGGGGTGAGATTAGGCATAATGATATTAGCCCCAACCATCAGTGCCTTTTCTCTGCCTTGTGGATCAATAGTTTGCATGGCTGTGGTTGCGGCTATATTGATGTCTTTCATTAAAATACGTAGTGAGGCTACCATTTTAAGAGCCAGATCAAACCGTGATTCGCGAGGCTCTAGCTCTTGTATACGAGCATACAGTGGGGTGTCTACATGTTCGATGTAAGGCCCCATCCCAACCATGTCAATGTCCATTGTCTTAAAGAAGAGAAGATCATCGGCAAGATGGGAGATCGTTTGTCCTGGTAGTCCAATCATGACCCCACTGCCAACCTGAAAACCTTCTGCTCTGAGATCTCTAAGAGCTTGTATGCGGGCGTCAAAGTCGTGAATACTGTCGTTTGGGTGCAATTGGCTATAGAGTTCTCTGTTGGAGGTCTCAATGCGAATAAGGTATCTTTTTGCCCCTGCCTTTCTCCATCTTCGATAGGTCTCTTGTGATTGCTCTCCCAAAGACAAGGTGATACCCAGAGTTGAGTTTGAGATATCTTTTATTCTTAATAACAGATCTTCAATTTTCTCAACAAACCAATCGTCACTTCGTTCCCCTGCTTGAATAACCATGCTGCCATAATGGTTTTCATAGGCGAATTTTGCAGCCTCCAGGACCTCCTCATCTGTCATTGTGTATCTTGAAACCTTCTGGTTTCCCTTTCGAACACCACAATAGAAACAGTTCTTGCCACAACGGTTTGAGTACTCAACCAACCCACGAAAATAGACCTTATCGCCTATATACTCTTTTTTAATCGCTGCTGCTTTTGAGAAAAGCAACTTTCGATCATCTCCACTTGAGTTTAACATCTCAATGAGGTCATTGCGACTTAAAGTATCCTGATTTAGTAGCTCTGCAAAAGACATTTTTTTCTTGCAAAGTTAAGAATTCAGGTTAGTTAATACCTAAATGAATATTTATTTTAAATTAGAACTTTCGATAATATTATGATGTAACTTTATAAAAAAAAGAGTAATGGATAAGATAGGTATTAAAGCGGTAATTGTAGATGATGATCAAACCTCTAGGTTGATTATTAGTCAGTTAGTGGATAATATTAATCCTGGGATTAGGATTATTGGTAGTGCAGGAAATGTAGCTGAAGCGGTGGCTTTGATTGACTCAGTTGAGCCTGATTTGGTATTTCTTGATATTATGCTCACGGATGGTGAAGGATTTGATGTTCTTGAGCAGGTTACTTACCATGGTTTTGAGGTTATTTTTACTACTTCACTCGATAATCAGGCAGTGAGAGCCTTTGATGTTCATGCAATCCATTACTTAGTAAAGCCAATTCGTCAAAAAGATCTGGAAAAGGCGTTAACTCGATTCAATGCCTTATCGGGAAAAGCTAGCGACTGTACTGATAAGATTCTTGAAGCAAGAAGAATTCTTCCTTCACGCATATTGGTTCCTGATGCTGAAGCTATTCATATAGTCAAATCTGATCAGATTCTCTATCTTGAAGCTTCTGATACTTATACGATGTTTTACCTTGTAGGCGGTAAAAAACTACTGGCAAGTCGTCCGTTGGCGTCATTTGAGAAGCTATTATATGATCAGCATTTTTCACGAATCCATAGTAAATACCTTGTAAATCTTGGATACTGTGTACAGTATATCAGGGGCAAAGGAGGGTCGGTTAAGATGGAAGGTGGAGTTGAATTAGAGGTTTCAGTGAGAAAGAAGAGTGATTTTATGCTAGATTTGCATAATTATGCCAGATCAATTGGTTAGTCATTGACTTAAGGTTGTTCGGGCTTACCCTGAGACATTGATTTTATCGCCTACCTAATATACATCTTTAGGATTTTCTTGTTAAGTAAGATATGACCTCCCTTTCTTTAATTAGGAAGGGAGGTCTTGTTTGTGCTGAAATTGTTTTGGCGTATGCCTGAATATTTCTACCTTCATAAGGTTTTCAACTTTCTCTTTAAAAAACGTATCATAGGGATTAATAATGAAAGGATTAAATAAAATCTTGTCGGCACAGCAAATTCGTGAGGCTGATGCAGCAACCATAGAGCGGGAACCAATCCTTGAAATTGATTTAATGGAGCGGGCAGCAACACTTTGTGCATACTGGTTACGAGAGAACATGGCCCCGGCATCACGTATTCATGTGCTTTGTGGCCCGGGTAATAATGGTGGTGATGGATTGGTTGTGGCCCGATGGCTTGCCGGATGGGGTTTTAAAACATCGGTGTGGTTGGTCGCAGATGGTCCTTTTAGTAGCTCCTTTGAGATCAATCAGCGAAGGCTGGTCTACCAGAAACTTGTTAAAATACATCCTTTTGAGGAGACAAAGACCCTTTTTAATCCCAAGCCTGAAAGTGTTATCATTGATGCTATGTTTGGGGCTGGCTTAAATAAGGAGCTGAGTGTCGAGGTTAGTGAAGTTATTACTAAGGTGAATCGAGGAGCTTATATAAGAATAGCGATTGATATCCCAAGTGGACTGACTGCAGATGGATTTGTTTTAACACCCGATAGTTGTTTTAGGGCGCACTATACTCTGACTTTTTTGCCTTTAAAGCTCTCTTTCTTGCTGCCTGAAAATATGGATTTTATTGGTTCGTTAGTGCCTTTGGATATTAGTTTAAATAGTGATTATTTAGAGGCAATATCTCCTTTGGCGTGGCTAATAACTGATGATGTAATACATAATATTTATAGACCCCGAAAGCGTTTTGTGCATAAAGGGAGTTTTGGTCATGCTTTGCTTATTGGTGGTAATCGGGAAATGGGAGGTGCAATCTTGATGGCAGGTCAGGCCTCTATTACTTCAGGAGCCGGTAAGACTACATTAGCTGTTTCTGATCGTCTTATTCCAGTAATTAACACTTCGCTTCCGGGTGTAATGACCTCTGTTATTGATGATGATGCTTCGGTAGTTGATGTTAACTGGCAACAGTATAATGTGGTAGCTGTTGGCCCTGGAATGGGAACCGGGCAGATAGCTCAAGACAGATTATATTCATTACTTACGAGATATGGTGGCTTTTTGATTCTTGATGCTGATGCTCTTAACATATTATCAATGAATAGTGGGTGGATGAAACTACTTCCTCCATACTCTATTTTGACTCCGCACCCGGGTGAGTTTGATCGTCTGTTTGGGCCGGTTGATAATAGTATTGATGCGTTCAGAATTCAGCAGGAGATGTCAGACAGGTATCAGGTGATTATTATAAGAAAAGGGGCTCATACTTCAATTACCTTTCCGGGTGAGAAGATCTGGTTTAATATTACGGGAAATCCCTCATTAGCCAAAGGTGGTACAGGCGATATCCTGACGGGAGTAATAGCCGGCTTAATTGCTCAAGGATATTCCCCTTCTGAAGCTGCATTATTTGGGGTATGGTTGCATGGTAAAGCAGCTGATATTGCCATTAAGAGCATTGGAGTAGAAGCGGTTGATAGTGACGATATTAATAGGGGAATTAAGAAGATTTTCCGGGAGTTGAATTCGCTTTGAACAGCTCGGATTTAGGGGTGATTAAAACGACCGGATGACAGGAAATAAAGCATAAAGTATAGCATAATGTGAGTGTCTTCATGTATATTTTTTGAAAGAAAAAGTGAAAATAATTGCTGCAAGTAGTGTAAGATGATGAAAAATTGTTAATTTTGCACTCCCGTTTGAATAGGAAATAAAATATCCGTAACGCAATGGCAAATCATAAATCAGCTCTTAAAAGAATTCGCTCGAACGAAAAAAGAAGACTTAGAAATCGTTACCATGCTCGTACCATGCGTAATGCTATTAGAAAATTCCGTAGTCTGGAAGAAAAGACTGAAGCTGTAGCTCAGCTTCCTAAGGTTGTTTCTCTTCTTGACAAATTAGCAAAAAGAGCTATTATTCATAAAAACAAAGCTTCGAACCTGAAGTCGAAGTTAATGAGAAGAGTTAATACTCTGTAAGTCATTACTTCTTATTATAAAAGCTTGTAGCCCGATCATTCTTTGATCCGGGCTATTTCTCTTTATATGTGATTGATAATTTGGTTGCCGGATTACCTTAAGCAGAGGGGTATTAGATTATATTTCCTGACTTCGACACATGAACACCCTAAATGAAAGGCCAAAACATGTCCCCACCCTTTGCCTTCGACTCCGCTCAGACAGCGACCCGGTGGTTGAGCGTAGCCGAAACCCGGTGGCTGAGATAACATAAGTAATGATGAAGATTTGAATTACTTTAAAGCATGCCTTTATCGGCAAAGCTCAGGTATTGATTATTGGTTATGATTAAGTGATCTAGGAGTTGTATATCGAAGAGTGCTGAAGCTTCCTTAATACGTCCTGTGAGAGTGATATCGCTTGGAGAGGGTTGAGGGTTCCCTGAGGGATGGTTGTGAGCGATAATGATTCCTTTTGCCTTTGCCAAGACTGCCGATCTCAAGAGTAAAACGGGATCGACAACCGTGGAGGTTCGTCCGCCGCGACTTACCACATATTTTTCAATTACCTCATTTCTATTATTAAGAAATAGTGCCATAAACTGTTCATAGTCTAAGTCGATCAGTTGGCCAGCGAGTTCATCATAAGCGGTATTGCTTGCGTTGATGATTACCTTCTCTTTGTTGTTTTTATTTAGCCTTCGTCGACCGAGTTCGAGTGCGGCTAAGATTGTTATTCCTTTAGCGGGGCCAATCCCTTTGATTTGCATAAGCTCTTTGAGATCAGTTCTGCTTAGCTTTTGTAGTTCATTGTCAAAGGCAGCGAGAATACTCTTGGCTAGGTCGACAGCTGTTTCATGCCGTGTTCCGGTACCGATGAGGATCGCCAATAGCTCTGCATCGCTGAGCGAGTTGGCTCCTTTTAAGATTAACTTCTCCCTTGGTCTATCGTCTTCTGCCCACTCTCTGATGGTGCTTTTCTCTTGTGAATAGCTCATTTTATATTAGTCATTTTGGTCTCTACAATTGGCTATCTCATTGATATATGTGTTACAAATTATTATCAATATTATCGATTAGTTGCTCAATTCGATTGATTAGAAAGCTAAAAAAGTGGTTTATACGTGTAATGGTAAAATAGGCTGGTTTCAAGTGAGATAAGGTGGCTCTTTTCATTTGTTTTTTATAAACAATGGTTACTTCTTGTAACGAGAAAGAGAATTGTTGGGATAAAATAATTATGTTTGAAAGAAAGTAATTAATATAAAGATGAGACTTGTAAAATTTAGTCTTTTACTGTTAATCTTAATGGGCTGTGTTGTTCTTCATGGACAAAATACTGTGGCAGATAGCTCATTACAGAAGATTATTCAGGTTTGGAATCAGATTAAGAGTAGTTACATTGATGATGTGGACATGAAACGCTTAAGCGAACTGACAATAGAAGGTATGCTTAAGCATCTGGATCCGCATACCGTTTATCTTCCTCCTGCTAAACAAAAAGATGCTACAGAAAAATTGGATGGGCTTTTTGTAGGAGTAGGAATGCAATATCTTACGCTTAATGATACGGTTGTGGTTACTGGGACAATCAATGGAAGTCCTGCCCAACGGGTTGGAATCTTAGGCGGGGATTACCTTTTAAAAATTGATGATGAATCAGCTATCGGACTTTCAACCGAGAGTTTGACCAAACGAATCAGAGGTCGTGAAAACACTCAAGTAAGATTGCTCTTCTTGCGTGAGAGTGATACTATTCAATTTTTGGTAAATCGCGAGCGTATAAATCTGGAGAGTATTCCCTCTTATTGGATGTCCGATAAAAGGACTGGCTATATTAAACTTGAACGATTTGCCCGTACATCGACGAAAGAATTAACCGAGGCACTTACCTTCTTAAAGGGTCGTGGAATGAAGCGATTGATTCTTGATCTTCGAGGAAATACAGGAGGGTATTTGGATATTGGGGTTCAGGTTGCGAATCAGTTTCTACAAGCAGGCCAATTGATCACCTATACAGAGGGAGAGAATAGTAAGAGAGAAGACTATTTCTCAGACGGTAAGGGTTTATTTGTGGATGGTGAGCTGATAGTCTTAACCGATGGTGCTACTGCCTCGGCTTCTGAAATTGTGGCTGGTGCGCTTCAGGATCATGATAGAGCCATTATTCTAGGTTCTAAGACCTTTTCAAAAGGGTTAGTCCAACGCCCAATTGATCTTATAGATGGATCTGCGATTCGACTTACAATTGCGAGATATCATACCCCTTCAGGTAGAGTCATTCAGAGGCCTTATAAGTCGATCAGTTCATCCGGGGTATTACAGAAAGATTCTTTAATCTACTTAACAGATCATGGAAGGAGCGTATCAGGCAGTGGTGGTATCATGCCTGACTATATATTGCCCAAACCTGATAGTCTAAGTACTGTCAACTGGAATAAGGCTATACGGTTAAGTGCAGTCTCGGTTTTTGCCTTACAAAAGAGTCAGGCATTACGTGAAAAGATTCTAGCAGATTATTCAGACCCTGAGCGTTATGTCAAAAAATGGACCATAGACACTTGTACTATGAATGAATTTATACATGTACTGGAGTCTAAAGGGGTTTTGTATTCAAAGATGGATGATCTGACAAAGGGAATGATGATGGCTATGGTGAAGGCTTCGATTGGAAGATATCTTTTTTCTGCGGATGTTTATAATATAATTCTTATCCCAACTGAGTTGGCTTACATTGAAGCATTAAGGTTAATTCAGAATAAAGCAGAATATTCTTCTCTTATCTCAAGAAGTCCACTAGAAGTTTCCCGAAAAATAGGTGAATCACTGCCATAACCACATTGCTAAAAGAAAAAAAAAGTGTAGGTTTGTTTTAACGAACCCCTAATACCAAATTGATAATTATACAACAATGGCTAGCTTAGATACTTCTTACATGGGACTATCCCTGAAAAGTCCAATTATTGCTGGTAGCTCCGGAATAACCAATCAAATTGATAACTTGGTCGCACTTGAGAAAGCAGGTGTAGGTGCTGTTGTTCTTAAGTCTCTTTTTGAAGAGCAAATCAGAAATGAGATACTTAAGGCATCTTCCGAAGGCCATAATAGTTCTGTATATCCTGAAGCGTATGATTATATTGCTCAGTATACCCGTGCAGAAAGTCTTGAGACCTATCTTAATTTAATCAGAGAGGCTAAAAGTAAGCTCACTATCCCTGTAATAGCCAGTATTAACTGTGTTTCAGCTAATGAATGGCTTGATTTTGCTTCAAAGATTGAGATGGCAGGGGCTGATGCATTAGAACTAAATGTGTTTATGCTGCCTTCAGATACTTATAGGACCGGCGATGATAATGAGGCAGTATATCACTCGATCATTAATCAGATTCTCAAGGTAGTAAGTATCCCCGTAAGTATTAAGATGAGCTCATACTTTTCTAGTTTAGGAAAGACTGCTTTGCAACTTTCATGGACTGGTATAAAGGGTATGGTAATGTTTAATCGCTTCTATTCTCCTGATATTGATATTGATAAAATGGAGGTTACTTCCGGATTTGTATTTAGTAATCCTTCTGATATATCGATGCCTTTAAGGTGGATTGCCATGTTAAGTGGTAGATTACATTGCGATGTTTGTGCCAGTACTGGTGTTGAGAGCGGTGATGCTGCTATTAAACTGTTGCTAGCGGGTGCAAAGGCTGTTCAGGTCACCAGTGTTCTATATAAGCGAGGTGTTGCAGAAGTGACTCTGATGAATGAGAAAATCGCCTCCTGGATGGATCAAAAAGGGTTTAATTCTATTGAAGATTTTAGAGGTAAATTAAGTCTCAAAAATTCACAGAACCCTGCGGCTTATGAACGTGTTCAGTTCATGAAACATTTCTCAGGAATCGAATAGTCATTTGCGAATATTGGATGTTTTGCAGATCATCTACGTTTTATTTGATGTCATAAAACGTTATTATCTTTTAAAAGTTAAGTTAGTCTGATATGAGTGTGATATAGACTGGGAGATGATCGCTAAAACCACCTAGATAGGTTGGTCCTTGGTAAGTTCGAAAGGGCTTTAACCCACCCCAAGTTTGATCTTCAACTAATAAGAAAGAGGCGGAGAATATTGCTCCGCTTCTTTCTTTTATTGTTAAATGACGATTTATTACATTGGGATTACGGTTGAAAACCAATATTTGATCAAATGTCGACCAGTGTGCTTGATGCTTAATGGTGCCTGTTTTACTGTTTTCTGAATAGTCCTTAAGTAGGTTGATCCACCTCCCTTGTTTTTCGCAGTTATATCCCGTTGCACCCAGAACGGTTTCAATTGAATAGTCATTTGGTTCGTCATTAAAATCGCCCATGGCTAGGATTATTGCCTCTGGCCATTCTCGTGCCAGCGAATCAGCAATAGCATTCAATCTCTCAGCACACCTGATTCTTCCATGTTCTGAGGCTTCTCTGCCGCCATACCTTGAAGGCCAATGATTGATTAAAAGTATTAGTTTGGCTTTTTCTCTGTAGTCAAAAAGACAGAACAGGATCTCCCTGTAGATTTTCCCATTATTACTATTATCAGTAATTTCAAGAGGGCATGCTGATAAAAGGTCTAATTGATCAGTTCGATATATTAACCCAACATCGATACCTCTTGGGTCTTTTGATTCATAGTGAACAGATCTGAATTTACCGAGACTTAACGGTGTAAACCTGATCAATTTATTTATTACCGAATCATCTTCTACCTCACAAAAACCTATAGCCCATGGAAGATTTCCCTCTCCAACTGAAATAATGGTTTTGGCCAGCCTTTGAAGCTTCTGGTTTAGCTTTGCTTTTGTCCAATGATTTTCCCCTTTTGGCGTATAAGGGTCATCCCCGGGACTGATATCATTGCTTGGGTTAAAAAGATTCTCGAAATTCCAGAACATCAACTTCGCCTGCTGCTCTTGGCTTATACAATATTGGGTTAAGAAAAAAACTAAGGTAAATATTGTAGTTCTTAAGATAAAATTGTTGGTGTTTGGCATTGCTCGCAGATAGGTTCTGCGAATATATCATCCATTCGAGCACTAAAACTTATTAGCTCCTGTAAATACTAAAAGTGGTATAATAAGCGAAAGATGCTTCTATACTTCGATCCCCCAGTCTCCTAGTCTCCCAGTCTCCTAGTCTCCCAGTCCCTCAGTCTCCCAGTCTCCCAGTCTATCCTTTCACTGGTTTCTTTAAACTCTCAATCATCTTAATAGGGTCAGTAGCTACAAAAACCGTATTTCCAGCAACTAATACATCAGCTCCTTCTGCGAAGAGTTTGGGCGCATTTTCAAGAGTCACACCGCCATCAACTTCAATTAGTAAGTTATGGTTATTGTTTAGTGCCAGGTCACGTAGTTTAGCAATCTTTCTATAGGTTTGCTCAATGAATTTCTGCCCACCAAAGCCGGGATTAACTGACATTAGTAAAACTAAGTCTAACTCTTTAATAATATCTTCGAGAAGCGAAACCGGGGTATGCGGATTCAGTACCACACCAGCTTTCATTCCTTCCGATTTAATTTGATCAATGGTTCGGTGAAGATGGGTAACAGCTTCGTAGTGAACAGTTAGTATGTCAGCTCCTGCCTCAGCAAAAGAGCTAATATACTTCTCAGGATGAACTATCATTAGGTGGACATCAAGAGGTTTAGATGTTAGTTTTTTTACGGCTTTTACCACAGGTAATCCGAAAGAGATATTGGGTACAAATTGACCGTCCATAATATCTAGATGAATCCAATCGGCTTGGCTTCTGTTGAGCATTTCGATTTCATCCGCCAGGTGGCCGAAATCAGCTGAAAGTAGGGAAGGGGCAATTAGAGGCATGGTGGGATAGTTCAATTTATTTTTACAAAGGTAAGGAAGAGTTGTGCGATGTTCCAATTAAGATTTAGATCACTTTGCTTTTGGTTGGAAAAAGTTGTAAGGATAAGGTGATGTATGAGTCTATGGTTTTTAAAATCAGGTTTTTGTTATGGCTGAATGTATTTTGAAGTCGATTGACTAGTTGGTTTATTTTGAAGGGATGAATGTAAATGAGTAAAGAAAAAAATAGGCTAGTCCCAGACTTCCTTATGTTAGTCATATCCGATTATTAATATCTTTGATTCTTTATTGAATCGGTTTAACAAACGATTGCGATACTAATCTAACAGGTATAACAACATGCTAATAGAAAGAAAGGATCTTGATGGTGGAATTACTATGCTCACCATTAACAGGCCTGAGGCGTTAAATGCCTTGAATGCCGATGTTTTCAAAGAGTTAAATCAACATCTTGATGAGCTTGAGAGGGAGTCTGGTTTAAGGGCTCTAATAGTAACGGGAGCTGGTAAAGCTTTTGTTGCCGGGGCAGATATTGCAGCGATGCGTGGGATGTCGGTTTCACAGGGTGAGGAATTTGGCAAGATAGGACAGAAAACATTTGCAAGAATAGCTGCACTTCACGTTCCTGTAGTTGCTGCAATCAATGGATTTGCTTTAGGAGGAGGACTTGAGTTGGCATTATCATGTGATATTCGTTTTGGATCAGAGAGGGCTAAAATGGGAATGCCAGAGGTTAGTTTGGGTTTAATACCTGGATTTGGAGGAACTCAACGCTTACCACGTCTGATAGGAAAAGGAAATGCAATGATGCTCTTATGCAGTGGAATGATGGTTGATGCAAATGAAGCTTATCAGTTAGGGTTGCTTCAGAAGGTAGTTGCAAGTGAGCAATTAATTGAAACTGCTGTTGATTATTGTAATAAAATTGTTGGAATGGGACCAAATGCAGTTTCAACGGTGAAGAAAGTGGTGAATCTATCAGCTGACCTCTCTTTGGCTGATGGTCTTGAATTGGAAGCGCAAGTTTTTGGGTCATTGTTTACACCAGAAAATCAGTCGGCTGAAGGGATGACCGCCTTTTTAGAAAAACGTAAACCAAACTGGAACTTATAAATAATAAATAATGGAAACCAATATTCGATTAACAAATGTTGCCGTTTTAGGTGCGGCTGGTAAGATGGGAAGCGGTATTATGCTTCTCACTACTATGCAGTTACTTGATATGAAGCTTTCTAATCAAGGAGAGTCATTCTCTCCTGTGATTCAGGCGATAGATCCAAACCTTGATACTCTTAGGGGTTTAAGGAAATATCTGGAGACACAGGTTTTAAAAGCAGCTGAGAAGAAATGTGTTTGGTTGCGCGAGGTTTACAAGTCAGAAGCTTCATTGGTTGATAACTCTGATTTCATAAACCGGTATGTTTCGGATGCTCTGTCAATAGTAAACTTCACTCAAAGACTAGAGTCTGCCTATGATAGCTATCTCGTCTTTGAAGCAGCAAGTGAAAATCCTGATCTGAAGGTTAAGTTGTTCACTCAAATAGATCAGAATTCTCAGCGAGAGCCTTGGTTTTTTACTAATACCTCTTCAATCCCTATTGGGTATCTTGATGAAAGATCTAATCTGTCTGGCAGACTAGTTGGTTTTCACTTCTATAACCCTCCAGCCATTCAGAAGTTACTTGAATTGATTCCTGCAAAGAATACTCTGCCAGAGCTTGCAACTTTCGCCGAACAATGGGCAAAAGCTCTTAAGAAAACGGTTGTGATCTCGAATGATATCGCTGGCTTTATCGGAAATGGCCATTTTATGCGGGATCTGCTTTATGCAATTTCTCAAATGACGAAAGCTTCAAGAGATTTCTCAATTCCGGCTTCTATCTTAATGATGGATAAGATTTCGAGGGAGTATCTGGTTAGACCTATGGGTATCTTTCAACTTATGGATTATGTTGGTATTGATGTCTGTCAATATATCCTAAGTGTAATGGATAAATTTATCCCGGGCAAGAATCTGCATAGCGATTTTATTGACTCATTAATAACAATGGGAGTTAAAGGTGGTCAGTTTCCGGATGGGTCACAAAAAGATGGCATATTCAAGTATGCAAAAGGAAAGATCATTGCTATCTGGGATCCTGAGGCAAAACAGTATGCAAATGCCGATGAGGTTATTCCAGTTGTTGATGCATGGTTAGGCAAGATGCCGGAAGGTATTCAACCTTGGCAGAATGTTATGAAGATGGCAAATCGTGAGGATTACCTGAAGAAGCACTTTGAGATTTTAAGGAACTGCAGTGAGACTGGTGCGGTTATGGCATTAGAATACAATAGTTATTCTGGTAAGGTCGGACAGGCTCTCGTTGATGATGGCGTAGCTGCTTCTACAAAGGATGTTAATGTAGTGTTGACCACCGGCTTTTTCCACTCGTATGGACCGGTTCATAGCTTTTAATTCATAAATATTGCGTCAAATTAGCTCTGGTTTATGGATCAATTGCGGATTTATTTCAAATTGGGGCTATTTAACCTAGTGTTAAATCCATAATTAAGAACAGATGAAGAAAGTATATATGGCCGTTGGTTATAACACCATCTCAATGGGAACAGGCCGTCCTGAGTTTCATCCCGCAAAACCCCGTCCGGGTTTAGAACATTATATTTCAGAGGCAGGAAAAGCTGTCATTGCTGGTATAAATCAACAGGGAGATTTAATTGATGAGGCATTCATTGGAAACTTCCAGGCCTCTCTTTTTAATAAGCAGGCTCACTTGGGGGGCTTTATCCCTATGATTGATCCAGCCTTAGCAGGAAAGCCTGCCATGCGTGTTGAAGGGGCATGTGCCTCAGGTGGTTTGGCTCTCGCCTCAGCTATCCGATCAGTACTTGCAGGCACTGGTGATGTTGTTTTAGCAATGGGTGTCGAGGTTCAAAATACACTGAAAGCTATCTATGGCGCTGATGTATTAGCTGCCGCTGGCTGGTATCAGAAAAGAAAGAGTGGTCATGCCTATTTCTTTCCTGGTCAGTTTAGTAATCGCGCTGGTGCCTATTATGAAAGATTTGGCAGAGATTATACTCGTAAAGGATTAGCCCGATGGTTTAAGAATGCTATTGAGAATGCAAGACTCTGTCCTACAGCTCAGGAGTTTGAGAATAAGGTAGTCGACCTTGAGGCGTTGGCTCTAACTGAACCTAATGGTAAGTTCTTTGTCGATCATCTGAATGTCTATGATTGTTCAAAAGTCTCTGATGGAGCGAGTGCTATTTTAGTGCTTTCTGAGGAGGGTTTGAAAAAATGTGGTATCAATCCAGAGGATGCAGTAGAAATCGCTGGCTGGTCTCAGGTGGCACGTGATATCACAGCTGATCCCGAAGATCTTACTGTAATGAGTGCTACCCGCTTGGCTGTAGCTAAGGCTTTAAAATCTGCAGGAATCTCGATGAACCAGGTCTCGACGGTTGAAACACACGACTGTTTTACCATTGCTGGTGTACTTGGCGTTGAGGCTATGGGTTTGGCAGCTCACGGGCAGGGTGCAGCTTTTGTAGCAGATGGTGCCACAGCTCGGGATGGTGTAATGCCTATTAACACTACCGGTGGTTTGATTGGTTGGGGGCACCCAACCGGAGCAACAGGTGTGCATCAGGCTGTCACTGTGTGGGAGCAATTAACCGGAAAAGCGGGTGCCGCTCAAATCATTATTAATCCTGATAAGCCTTATGCGCTGAGTATCAATATGGGCGGTGATGATGTTACGGTTGTTGCAATTGTCTACAAAAAAAACCACTAAAAATTTGCATGTGGTAGACTTAATTACTTATATTTGTCGCAGGCTGTTCCGGATTTTTCGGATATGTACCCCAAGGCATATCATTCATTTTTCCTCATAGACAATAGGTTAGAACAATTGGAACAGCCTTTTTTTTGATAGAATTTATTTCGACATAAGGGTTTTTTTGTTGAGAACCCGAAAAATTAAGCCATGAGTAAGAACTTTTTCTTTACTCATGGCTTCTTTTTTAACAAACTCGATACTTTTTTTCTATTCCGGATTTTTCAAAGTGTTAACATTGTTCGGTAGTTAACATGATCTCTTACCTTCAAATTTCGTTCCAATCTTTTTGTTTTTGATGATTATATTTAGAAATTGTTTGGTCTAGTAATGAAAATCAATAGTTGATTTCTGAGTTAAGGGAATTAAAAGATGATGGTAGGGTATGGATGTAGGGATCGAGGATTCAAGATTCGAGGATTCAAGATTCGAGGATAGCTCATGTTTCGTTGCTTTCGATAGGTATGACTACCTTTGCCCCATAGAATAGGCAATTTTCTAGCTGGAGGAAGCTAGTAAGATTTAATTATATTAGATATGATTAAAACATCATTTACAGAGATATTCGGGGTTAAGTACCCTGTGATACAAGGTGGGATGGTTTGGTGCTCAGGATGGCGACTTGCTTGTGCTGTTTCTGAGGCAGGTGGGTTGGGTATAATAGGTTCGGGTAGTATGTATCCTGAAGTTCTTAAAGACCATATCCGGAAGATCAAAGCTGCCACTGAGAAACCTTTTGGTGTCAATGTTCCATTAATGTATGCTCATGCAGATCAGTTGATTGAAGTTATGATTGAGGAGAAGGTTCCCGTTATAATAACCTCAGCAGGAAGTCCCTCAAAGTATACTTCCCGATTTCATGAAGCTGGGATTAAGGTTATTCATGTGGTATCTAATCTGAAGTTCGCTTTAAAAAGTCAAGAGGCGGGGGTTGATGCAATTGTCTTTGAAGGTTTTGAAGCTGGTGGACATAATGGCACTGAAGAGACATCAACACTCGTCTTGATGCAACTTTTGAGAAAGCATATTCGAGTTCCGCTTTTAGCTGCTGGTGGCATTGGATCAGGTGAGGCTATTCTTGGTTTAATGGCTATGGGTGCTGATGGTGTACAGATTGGTTCTCTTTTTGCTGCAGCTCGTGAATCTTCGGCTCATGACTCGTTTAAGGCATTGATAGTTAGTGCTGGTGATGGGGCTACAGATTTGGTTCTTAAAAAGATTGGTGCCACTAGACTGTTAAAAAACAGGTTTTACAATGAGGTGAAAGAGTTGGAACTTAATGGTGGCTCTGCTGATGAATTAAAAGATTTGCTCGGAAAGGGGAGGGCACGAATTGGGATGTTTGAAGGAGATATGGAAAATGGAGAGCTTGAGATAGGGCAGATAGCCGGCTGTATTGAAAGTGTGAAATCAGTCAATGAGATCTTTGATGAGTTAAAAAGCTCATTTAATGATGCGCTTAATCGTCTAAAGTTGATGGAATAGTCCTTTGGTTTCCTTTGGAAAATGGTTGATCATATCATTCGGTTAATTCCTATTATTAGTCGGGATAGATTAATAGTAAAATAGAATATGAAGATGAGCAAAATAGTGCTTGATGATGGTAGTCAAATCTTTTATCAATGGTGGGGTAAAACTGCAATTGATTCAGAAAGGCCTGTAATAGTTTTATTGCATGAAGGGCTAGGTTGTACAGCAATGTGGCGTGAGTTCCCTGAGGCGTTGTTTGTCGCAACTGGGCTGCCTGTGTTGAGCTATGATCGTTTGGGGTATGGTAGGTCGTCAGCTTCCAGATATGGGTTTAAAATGGATTATATCAGGCATGAGGCTGAAGTTTTATTGCCACAGGTTTTATCTAAACTTGAAGTAGAAAATGATATAATCTTATTTGGTCATAGTGACGGGGCTACTATCGCACTGGCAGCTTCGGCTTCAATGGATAAAAAACCTGTTGCGGTCATTGCAGAAGCGCCACATGTAATAATTGAGGAGGTTACTTTTCAGGGCTTAAATCAAACCCGATCTCTTATGGGAAAGGGGGATACACTCTTTAAGCTATCCAGATATCATGGGCAAAGAACGGCTGATCTTGTTTATGATTGGCTTGATTGTTGGCTCTCAGGAGAGATGCACAAGTGGCAAATGGATGATTTGCTTAAGAAGATTGATGTACCTGTTCTTTTCATTCAGGGTGATGAAGATCATTTTGGTTCTGTTGCACAATATGACCATTTGAAAAAACTATTAAAGCTAAGTCCTGATCTGTTATGGATGGAGGACTGTGGACATATTCCCCATCTTCAAAAAAGTGGCGAAGTAATTAAGGGTTTTAAACTTTTCATGGCTAGAGAAGGATTAATATTGCCATAGACCAAACATTTTTTTGAATTAATCAAACAAGGGAGCCCGTGTGATTGTTAAATGTCTATCACACGGGCATTTTCGTATTGGTAAATTGAGAGTACCGTATGTGAACAAAACGAACCTAACCTAAAAACATTAGTTATGGAATTCTCCTTTTCTGAAGAGCAATTAATGATCAGGCAAGCTGCCCGTGACTATGCTCAACGTGAGCTTTTTCTTGATGTCATTGAGCGTGACGAAAAATCAATTTACCCTGAAAAGCATGTAAAGGCTTTGGCTGAATTGGGTTTTATGGGAATGATGGTTGATCCTAAGTATGATGGTGGGGGCATGGATGCTGTCTCATACGTACTTGCTATGGAGGAGATCTCAAAAGTTGATTCTTCGGTAGCGGTTATCATGTCGGTCAATAATAGTCTGGTATGTTGGGGGCTTGAGACTTTTGGAAATGAGGAGCAAAAGGAGAAATGGCTCAAGCCATTAGCTCGTGGTGAAAAGATTGGAGCATTCTTGCTTTCTGAGCCAGAAGCCGGTTCTGATGCAACATCTCAGAGAACTACTGCCGAAGATCATGGTGATTTTTATCTACTTAATGGTACAAAGAACTGGATTACTAATGGAAATACTGCCTCAACCTATCTGGTAATTGCACAGACAGATACTTCAGCAGGTCATAAAGGCATTAATGCATTTATTGTCGACCGCCATTCTGCTGGAATTAGTGTAGGCCCTCATGAAAATAAGATGGGTATGCGTTCTAGTGACACCCATTCTGTGATGTTTACCGATGTTAAGGTTCCTAAAGAAAATCGTATTGGTGAAAATGGTTTTGGTTTTAAGTTTGCCATGCAGACCTTGGATGGCGGACGAATAGGTATTGCTGCTCAAGCGTTAGGCATTGCCTCAGGTGCATATGAGTTGGCCGTTAAATATGCAAAACAGAGGAAAGCTTTTGGCACAGAGATTATAAACCATCAGGCTGTGGCGTTTAAACTGGCTGACATGGCTGTTAAGATTGAAACCGCAAGACTATTAGTTCTTAAAGCGGCTTGGTTAAAAGATCAGCATAAGCCTTATGGTATAGCAAGTGCTATGGCTAAACAGTATTGTGCGGATATCGCTATGGAGGTGACAACAGAAGCGGTTCAGATTCATGGTGGTTATGGTTATGTTAAAGAATACCATGTTGAAAGATTGATGCGTGAGGCTAAGTTGACTCAGATTTATGAAGGCACCTCTGAGATTCAGAAGGTAGTCATCTCAAGAGCTATTTCACGCAATGAGATTAACTTTTAATATTCAAATACAAAGTAAAAATGAAGATAGCAGTTTGCCTGAGTCAGGTACCTGATACAACTACACCTATAAAAATAGCTGGTGATAATTGCTCGATTGAGTCGCAGGGAATACAATGGGTTATTAATCCGTGGGATGAACTAACCCTCACTCGTGCAATTGAGTTAAGAGAAGCTCCAGATAGTCAAGTGACTGAATTAGTCGTTGTTCATGTTGGTGGAGTTGATGCTGAACCTGTTATAAGAAAAGCACTCGCCATGGGAGCTGACAGAGCTGTGAGAATTGATGCTAAACCTGATTCTTCAGCTTCAACAGCCAAGGCTCTGGCTGATTATTTCAAGAGTGAGCCGTATGATTTAATTCTTACCGGATTGGAGTCTTCTGATTTTAATGGTGGTATAACGGGTGTCTTACTTGCTGCAGATTTAGGATTGGATCTGATTAATAATGTGAGTTCACTTCATATAACGGCGGGAAAAGCTTCCGTAAAACGTGAATCGAACCAAGGTACCCAAACAATCAATCTGGCAGGAGTAGCAGTTATCGTTACCCAAAAGGGTATTGCTATTGTTCCCAGGATCCCTTCAATGCGGGGTGTTATGTCGGCTAGGACAAAACCGTTGCAAGTTGTAGGCAATTCTAGTGGTTCTTTGCCTTCCGGATTAAAGGGTTACAGTTATCCGGCAAAGCGCCAGGCTTGTAAGTATGTTCCGGCAGATGAGGCGGGTAAGCTTATCGATCTTTTGAGAAATGAAGCTAGGGTAATTTAACTATTAAATGGAAAGATTATGGCAGTACTATGTTATATTGAAACAAGAAACGGAGAGATTACCCAAGGTGCATCTTTGGCAATAGGTTTTTCTCAACAGGTAGCACTTCAAAAGGGGCTTCCTTTTATGGTTGCTGTGGCAGGTGCCAATGATGAGATGAAGAATAGTTATCAAAATCTGGGTGCCGAAACTGTTATTTTAATTGATAAAGATTTCCCTGCAGATTTTCAGATTGCAGCACGTGCCGCCTGGCTAAAGAATCTGACATCAGAAAAGAGTGTCTCTATATTTATTACTGATTCAGCAACTGAGAATAGTGCCGTTGTTGCTTACACTGCTGGTCTTTTGAGTGCACCAGTATTCACTGGTGTTACGCAAGGTGTCGGCTTTGATGATTCAGCTCTTTCTCGTAATATCTATTCTGGCAAACTTAAAGGAGGTTATGTCATTGATGGACAATTACGCTTCATTGTTTTAGCACCAGGAGCTGGTACCTTATTCGAGCCAAAGATGTGTGATAAATTGGAGTCATACATATTCTCGGGTGGTATCTCTTCTAATATTCAGTTGCTTGAGGTAAATGAAATTGGTGATACTTTACCACTTACTGAAGCTCGTCGAATAGTTTCAGGAGGAAGAGGCATGAGAGGTCCCGAGAACTGGGGTGCTTTGGAGGAGTTTGCTAAGAGGATTGGTGCTGCCACAGCCTGCAGTCGGCCTGTTAGTGATGAAGGTTGGCGCCCTCACCATGAACATGTCGGACAAACTGGGAAAATTGTAGCTCCTGAACTATACGTTGCGTTGGGTATCAGCGGAGCAATTCAACACCTAGCCGGTATTAGTGGGTCAAAGGTTATAGTGGCAATTAATAAAGATCCTGAGGCTCCGATTTTTGAGGCAGCTGATTATGGGATTATTGGTGATTTGCAGCAGGTCTTGCCAAAACTAATTGAGGCATTGGATTAGTCAACGTCTTTTGAATTCTCTTCATCTTATTCGAAAGGTTGCTTTTATTCTCTTTTTGAGAAGCAATGGAATAAGATGAAGAGAATTTCTTTTTAATTCTAGATTCTTTAGTGATAGTTTTTGATATTACAATTGCCAATAATAATCAAAATCTTACTCTAAGTCTTTAAAATTTAGTCTAAAATCCAAGTAGTGTGCCCACTTGAAAGAAGATGAGGCTAACTAAATAAGCTAGTCCTGAAGTGTAGAGTATAGTAAAGGCTCCCCATTTCCAACTTCCGGATTCTCTACTTATAACTGCAATTGTTCCAAGACATGGGAAATAGAGTAAGACAAAGATCATAAATGAGAGTGCTGAAAGTGGGGTATAAACAAAAGTACCAACTTTATCGCCACTCTTGTGTCTCTCATTTCTTAATCGATCTACAAGATTCTGTTCAGAATCATGGGAAGGACTGATTAGAACTGCAAGGGTGCTAACAACGATCTCTTTTCCCGGAACACCAGCAAGAATACTTACCCCCATCTTCCAATCAAAACCCAATGGAGAGATAACTGGTTCAATGAATTTGCCCATTTGACCAATGTATGATCCTTCCTGATGGTGCATCTGGATGTTTCCTTCAATACTCTTTATTATGCTGTCTCTTTCAGCTTGTAACAGTTTTGATTGTGTATAATCAGTGGTAGTCGAGATTTTAATATCATACTGGCTTTTGGTCTTCTCTATCTGTTGATGATAAGTGATATTAACTTTTCTGTCGAGGGGGAAGTATCCTAAGGCCCAGACTATGATTGAAGCTACCAGGATTATTCCTCCAATTTTCTTTAGATATTGAACTCCTTTATCCCACATGTGAGTCAATATGGCTTTTTTGGTAGGAATGCGGTATGGGGGGAGTTCCATAACAAAAGGAACCGTCTCTATTCTGAAGAGGGTCTTTTTAAGGAGCAATGCTATGGCAACAGCTGTAAGTATTCCTATTGCGTAAATGAGAAACAGTACCGTTCCCGGGTTTTCAGGGAAGAAGGCGCTAATGAAGAGAACATAAACGGGAAGTCTGGCACTACATGACATAAAGGGATTGATTAGCATGGTGATCATCCTATCATTTCTGTTTTCAAGTGTGCGTGTGGCCATGATAGCCGGTACGGTACAACCAAAGCCCATTAATAGTGGAATAAATGATTTTCCATGCAACCCAATACGATGCATTATCTTATCCATGATAAACACGGCTCTAGCCATATAGCCTGTATCTTCCATGAGTGAAATGAAAAAGAATAGAAGAAGAATATTGGGTAAGAAAACAATTACACCACCTATACCACCAATAATCCCATCTTTGATAAGATCTTTTAGCATCCCTGCCGCCATATAATTGTCTACCAACGATGAAATATAACTCACGCCCGCCTCAATCCATGCTACCGGGTAGTTTCCTAAGGTAAACGTTGCCTGAAACATCAACCACATTAGTGCAAGAAAGATTGGGATACCAAAGAGTTTATGGGTAAAGAAGGCATCAATAATTTCTGTGTTCTTGCGTTGTGTTACTTCACCCGGCTTAAGGGTCTCTTTGATAGCCCCGTTAATAAAACCATATTTTGCATCTGTAATCAATGTCTCTATTGAATCTCCTGAAAAGTCTTCTACTTTCTTCCGCTCATAAGATGCAGCATTAAGAATCTCCTTTTTGTTTGAGAGTTGATTTATCCGATCCGTTTCGTATTGATCGTTCTCAAGGAGTTTAATTGCCAGGTAGCGTGAACTGATTAGGTCAGTAAGATAGCGGTTCTCTGGTCTTTTGATTTTCTCCTGAACTGAGCGAATGGCCTTTTCAAGCCGGTCACCGTAATTAATATGTATATGACGAAAGTCTGGATCAGCATCTGTAAAGACTTCGATTATTTTGTCAAGTAGATCTTTTATCCCTCTTCCTTTGGAGCCAACTGTTGGAACAGCTGGCACTCCGAGTAATCTAGCTAAGGTACCATAGTCAAGTTGATCTCCTCTGGTTTCAATTTCATCGAACATGTTTAGTGCCATTACCACTTTTAAATCCATGTCGATGAGCTGGGTAGTCAAAAAAAGATTCCTCTCAAGATTTGATGCATCAACAACGTTGAGAACTATATCCGGTATTTTGGTCAGTAGGTTATTTCTAACATAAACCTCTTCAGGGGTATAGGCACTAACGGAATAGGTTCCAGGTAAATCAATTAAGATAATCTTATATCCATTATGATGAATCTCCGCCTCCTTAGCATCAACAGTTACTCCGCTGTAATTGCCCACTCGCTCATGTGAACCAGATGCATAATTGAAGAGGGTCGTTTTACCGGCATTAGGATTTCCAACCACGGCGACAATAATCTCCGTACCAAAAACATGTGGCTGATTTGCATTGGAATGATGCCCATGATGGCATTCAGCATGGCCGCAACTACATTTATGGTGCCTTTTATGCCTGGCGTGTCTTCTTTCTCCGTGTTCCCAATGACATTCCCTTATCTCATTCTCATCGAAGAAGTTGTGAGCCATGTCTATCTCAATAAGTGAAGCTTCGGTGTTCCTTAGCGAGACATTATAACCCATAATGTTATACTCAACAGGATCCTGAAGTGGTGCTTTACGAATTACAGTAACTCTCTTTCCGGCAATGAATCCCATTTCCATGATCCTTCGCCGAAATGCACCACGTCCTCTCACTTTTACGATTAACGCAGTCTCTCCTTGTCTTAAATCAGAAAGAGTGGACATTATTTAGATTAATTTTAAATTACAAAATTACAATTTCATAACGGAATAATGCACACTGGGCAAGAAAAGAGTTTTCTTGCATCTAAATAATTCCACTTTCTCGGTATTTAGGGATTAAAAAAGTTGATTCAAATAATGATCCAGATCCGTATAATCGTTGATGAAAAGATCTGCTTCTGGCAATTGCTCTTTCCTAAAGGTAGTTATAAGTGAGATGACTTTCATCTTGGCGGATCTTGCAGCCATAATACCAAGAGGTGCGTCTTCAAATACCAGACATTGTTCAGGTCTCACCGATAGCCGTTTTGCTGTTAAAAGAAAGATTTCTGGGTCTGGTTTTCCTTTTGAAACGCCTGATGCATCTGTTATTATGTCAAATCGATTTTTCAGATTAGCTTCAGTAAGTACAAAATCTACATTTTCTGTAGGGGCACTTGTCGCTAAGCCGGTTTTAATTCCTTTGTTTTTTAAGAAGTCAAGAAAAGGAATTAAGCCATTGATTGGTTCCACATGGCCTTTGTAACCATCTCTGTAGAATATCTCTTTCCTTTCTGCCCAGTAATGTAACTCGTTATCTGGGAGGTCATAACCAAGAAGGGCATAAAAGGTTTCAGCATTTGTCTTTCCAAAGAGACTTAACACTTCATCTTCTGTTTTATTAATTCCCAGCTCCTTACAAACTCTGAGCCAAGCATCAACATGATATTTGTAATTATGGATGATAGTACCATCCATATCAAAGATTACTCCTTCAATGTTCATTAGAAATTTGTCAGTTTAATTTTATTTATGGTAAGCCCGATTTTAAATTTTCTACGATAATTATTAGAATTCGAATTGTCTTCATCATAACATGATTATTAAATATAATGAAGAACTCTAGGTACCGATGGTCTAAAGGTTGGTAGTCTAAGCATGCTTATCCCCTTAAACTCAAAGATTATACCTTTTCTCTGTTCTGGTAGTTCTGGATAGAATCCAACTCTGAATTTGATAGTTTGCAGAACTAAGTTCTCATTCCTTATAAAGAATCCAAAACCAAAGCCGGTGTTAAAGACATCATCTTCAAGTGGAGGTATTCTGCCGCCGATCCAAGCGCCGTGAAAGTAGGTAAATCCCGCGATCCTGAAACCATAGAGATATAATGGGGTGTAGATAACGCTTGCAAAATTAAACGCAAAGCGAGAATCACCGGCAAAATATATGGTATCAGAACTGTTTATACCACTGACCCCAAGCCAGGTAACTGTGTTTATTTTTTCTCCAGGCAACCGATTGAAGCCTCTTGTGAAGTCGATATTTAAAAAGTGACGTATAAAATAGGGTCCCATTCTCTGTAATGGTGAGATGTAACTACCTTGAATTTGAACCATTCCCTGCTCTGTTTTCTTTTCATTCCAATATGCATCACATGCTGCTGAAACCGAGAAATAGCCATATCTGGATGTCATAATCCCAAATCGCATCGTTGCCTGAGTGTACTTTCTTACGTTAAATTCTGTTTGTTCTTTTCCTGCTAGGAGCCGAAGACTATACCCGATATTAACATCTTCTGTAGAGCCAAACTGATAGATGTATCGGTCTGTTATATATCTGCTCCTCCAAAAATCAAGAGCCATTAATAACATGTTACGATTTTCATACAGAGAGTTTTTTTCAGTTGTATAAGGGCGAACGGTGTAAATGCGATTGTTAATAGCACCAGTTAAAGCTATTTTCATTGTCATGTCGTTGATCTTAAGATCAATGGATCTGCCTAACCAGATTGATTGTGTGTTGTATTTTAGATCGACACTCGAAACCTCAGTCTGGTAGTTGTTTTGCTTTAGTACGTAATGACCAAATTCTACTCCACCGATGGTGTTTTTAGTTGTATTTGTAAAGTCTCGTGCAGCTGAAACGGTATAGGTTGATTGATAGATGTCCCGATCGAGACGAGCGTCTAGGTCTATAAAGGTCCCTCCAATGTTTTTTATTTGATAATAGGCGCTCCCTAACGTTACAGGGGTACCTTGATCAAAATTCATACGAGCACTAACTTCAAGATTATGGCCATATCCAAGGAAGTTACGATTGAAAATGCCGAGATCAAACTTGGTAGGTTTATAGATTTTAATATCTATACCAAATGGAAAAAGGTCTTTCGTTATGACGATAAGATCAGCATACCCTTCTGTATCCTCAGTGGGAACGACGAGAATCTCAACATCTTTGAAGTAGGGGAGGTCTCGGATTAGTGCAGCCTGAGTCTCCATCAGTTCAGGATCAATCTTGTCTCCTTTTTTTATGAAGAGGTTCTTACGTATTAATTGCTCTCGTGATACTTTATGTAGCCTATTTGCTAAGGAGGCTATTGAAGACTCTGGTTTTAAAGTTGGGTTGCCAATTTCGGGGCCAAATGCCTCAAGTCGGTAAAAGTATATATCTCTGATTTTATAGCCCTTATACTCTCGATATAGATTCTCTCTTTTATCTGGGTTCTTTGTTAAATCACGGTTATTTAATAAATCTGTATTCCCACTTTTAATGAGCAAATCAAAGAACTTTCCAGTCCATTTACCTTGCCTATAAGCTTTAGCCCTTAGTGTGTCATAAAGAGTTGTGCGTTGATGTATTGGGTCGGAGATGATTCTGACACTCTTACTCTTTTGACCTATGATAAGCGTGTCCTTATTCAGCAGGAACCTGGTTCCGTCTAACTCAACAACAGTACCGTGACATAGCTTTAGTGTATCTCTTACCAATACATTACATGGGTGTTGTGAAAAAACGTTTTCTGAGATAAGGTATAGTGTAATTGAGAGAATAAGAAACGGAAGCAAATGCCTGGTTTCTTTTATCCTGTCAGACTTCTGGATTATGGCTTTCTCAGATTTTCTTCGCATGAGAATACAATTCGGTAGGCAATTTCTCTGAAAGGCGTATAAATTAAGTTTCCAGATATTAAATCTTTAATGAAGGTAGTAAGAAACATCCTGTGTGAGTAAAGCAAAACGATTTTTAACTCTATTTATTGGCGTATGATAAGCTTCATTTAAAATGTTTAAAATAAGGCTCCGAGACGAAAGTTCAAAAAAAATTTTCATCTCGGAGCCATTTGTTTTCTAAGTAATGTTTACTCGTTATGTAGAGGTATGAATCATTTAAGCATTTTGAAAAGAATTAACCTAACTTTTTTTTTCACCGAATGGATCAACCCCAAATCGATTAAGAGCAGTTCTAATCTAAATAAGATTCATCTCTTTTTTAATCAACTCAATTTGATGGAGTGCTTTCTCTGTTGATGCCTTGACCGTACCTTCTATTGGAACTTTAACCCCGAAATAGAATTTGATCTTAGGCTCTGTTCCCGATGGTCTTACGGTTATCTTTGTCCCATCTGCTGTGAAAAACTGAATAACGTCAGATATTGGCTGGTTTACTACCGTAATAGTATTATTCAGTAGGTCGTTGTTTTGTTGTGATTTATAATCAATGATTCTAATCACTTTGGATCCATTTATCACTGTGGGGGGTGTCTGTCTATAACCAGCCATCATGGCAATAATCTCGTCGGCACCAGTCTTTCCGGGTCGGGTTATTGATAGTAATCCTTCAATGTAGAGCCCATACTTTTGGTAGATCTCTTCGAGGAGGTTCAGCATACTCTGTCCTCTGGTTGCAGCCCATGCAGCTGTCTCAGCTATCATACAGCATGCTGAAACAGCATCTTTATCTCTGACAAAGTCCCCAAATAGGTATCCATAGCTCTCTTCACCACCAAACAGATAGGTATGTTCATGTTCTCTTTCTCTTATTAGACCGGCAATATATTTGAATCCGGTAAGAACATCAAAACAAGGTATTTCAGCATTTTTAGCCATATCGGCTAGTAGTTCAGTAGTGACGATAGTCTTAATGATATAGCTGTTATTTGGTAGGGTTCCGAGCTCTTTGTATCTGTTTAATAGATAATAGAGTAGGAGAGAGGCTGTTTGATTTCCATTGAGAAGGATAAACTCACCTGAGTCATCCGGAACGGCGATGCCAACTCGGTCTGCATCGGGATCGGTGGCCATAACTAGTGCTGCCTTTTCTTCTTTCGCTAACTTAATAGCCATAGCTAATGCAGCCGGTTCTTCAGGATTTGGTGAATGTACTGTAGGAAAATTACCATCGGGAATCATCTGAGCCTCGACGGGGATAATGTTTTTAAAGCCAAATGAGGCAAGTGCAGCAGGAGTCAATTTGGTTCCGGTTCCGTGAATTGCCGTATAGACTATTTTCATTTCAGCCTGCTTTTTAACGGCCTCAGGGCTAAGAGATAGTTTGATTATTTCTGCAAGATAGGCTCTGTCTACCTCTTCCCCAAATGATGTAATAAGACTTGGGTTGGCTTCAAAGATTACCTCATTAACCGAACTAATCTTTCTAACTTCATCAATTATTCCTTCATCATGAGGTGGAATAACCTGAGCGCCATCTTCCCAATAAACTTTATAACCATTATACTCTTTAGGGTTATGAGAAGCCGTAATCATAATACCGCTTTCGCAGCCCAGGTGGCGGATAGCAAATGAGAGTTCTGGTGTTGGCCGTAAGGTGTCTGATAAAAATACCTTGATATTATTTCCAGTCAGGACAGATGCAACCGTATCGGCGAAGAGAGTGTTGTTATTCCGAGAGTCGTAGCTGATGGCTACACTTATCTGTTTTCTGTCGCTGAAGTTTTTTTTGAGGTAATTGGCAAGTCCTTGTGTTGCCATGCCAACCGTGTATCTATTCATGCGGTTTGTGCCCGGTCCCATGATGCCTCGCAGACCACCTGTCCCGAACTCTAGGTCACGATAGAAGGCATCTGTTACCGCAGTCGGATTGTTTTGAATGAGATTGGTCACCTCGGTACGCGTTTCCTGATCAAAAGGCTCTAAAGTCCATTTTTTAGCTCTATTCAGGATCTCTTCAGCAATTAAATTCGTGTTCATAGGTTTACTGTTTTCTTTGGAAGCAGAGTCTTTTTATTTATCTAGTAAAGAAATACACTCTATTAAGCTAGACCTCCAATGGGGAATGTCTAAACCAAGTTCTTCCGATATTTTCTCTTTATTAAAGACACTATAGCTTGGCCTTGGCGCAGGAAGTGGATATTTATCTGTTGTTATGGGCGTCACTTTACAATCAATTTTAGAGAGCTCTATGATAGCCTTAGCAAAATCATACCAAGAACAGACTCCTTCATTTGAGAAATGATAGATTCCGGCTCGGATATTCTTTTCTATGCCTCGTAAAATGGCTTTTGCTAAATCGGCAGCCCATGTTGGTGAGCCTATTTGATCAAATACAACCCGAAGCATTCCCCGCTCTGCCCCATACTTACGCATTGTCTTCACAAAGTTATTACCAAATTGTGAATAGAGCCAAGCTGTTCTAATAATTACTGCATCTGGGTTTTCGGTTAGCGTTAAAGTCTCACCCGCTAACTTTGATTTTCCGTAGAAAGAGTTTGGCGATACTTGGTCGTCTTCACGATAAGGTAGCCACGCTTGACCACTAAAGACATAATCAGTGCTAATATGGATGAACCTAGCATTATATTTTGCTGAGACTTTTGCCAAATTTTTAGGACCCTCGGCGTTAATAAGCCAGGCTTTTTCGTTCTCTTCTTCTGCTTTATCTACTGCTGTATAGGCTGCGCAGTTGATAACCCATTCAATTTTATTCGTTGCAAAAAAACCATCCAGAGCTTCATAATCTGTGATATTCAAATCTAAATCCTTAAAAAGGAACGTAAGATTACTATACTCATTGGCTAATATCTGCAGTTCATTGCCTAATTGACCATTACTTCCTGTAACTAAAACTGATTGCTTTATCATTTTACAATGGTCTTAAAATAGTCAATGGTCTTAATAAGACCCTCTTCCAGAGGAATGAGTGGCTCCCAGTTTAGTTTTTCTTTAGCTAATGAAATATCCGGTTTACGTTGAAGGGGATCATCAGCAGGAAGAGGCATGTGGATTATTTTGGAGGAAGATCCGGTCAGCTTTAATACTTTCTCTGCTAGTTCAAGCATTGTAAATTCACCAGGATTGCCAATGTTAACTGGTCCAATAAAATCGTCACCGGTTGCCATAAGGCGGATAGCCCCTTCTACCAGATCATCGACATACTGGAAACTACGGGTCTGGGTTCCATCTCCATAAATGGTAATATCTTTTCCCTGGAGAGCCTGTACGATAAAGTTTGAAACTACCCTACCGTCATTAGGATGCATCCTTGGCCCATAGGTATTGAATATACGCATGAGTTTTACTCTGACATTGTTCTGTTGGTGATAGCTAACAAAGAGAGTTTCGGCGCAGCGCTTTCCTTCATCATAACATGCTCTAGGCCCTATAGGGTTCACATTTCCCCAATATGATTCGGTTTGAGGGTGAACCTTAGGATCACCATAAACCTCACTTGTACTAGCTTGTAGAATCTTTGCTTTAATACGTTTAGCCAGTCCCAGCATATTAATGGCACCCATAACCGATGTTTTTATCGTCTTAATGGAGTTGTACTGGTAATGAATCGGACTGGCAGGGCAGGCCATATTGTAAATCTCATCTACTTCGATGAAGAAAGGCATTGTGACATCGTGTCTTATTAACTCGAAATAGGGATTCTTTAAAAGGTGTACAATATTTTCTTTCTGACCAGTGAAATAGTTATCAAGACAAACAACTTCATTCCCTTCATTGAGCAGACGCTCACAGAGGTGAGAGCCTATAAATCCGGCACCACCAGTAACCAAAATCTTTTTCTTCATTTTGTTTCTTTTAAGATCATTTGACCCGTAGGATGGCCGGGTTATACCTGATACATTCTGCAAGCACTGCCGGACCACCCTTTCGGTGAGCCGGCAGAACTTAGATTAATTACGACATTATCGTTTATTTTTGGGTATCTATACCAATGCAGTAGTAGTTGATATCCAGTTGCTTCATCTCTGCAATATCGTAAATATTTCGTCCATCAAAAATCACCGGCTTATGCATGAGCTTTTTCACAACATTAAAGTTGGGGAATTTGAATTCTGACCATTCTGTCACTACCATAAGTCCATCAGCATCAATAAGAGCCTCATACTGATCCATTGCATAAGAAATAGAATCGCCCAATATGCGTTGTGCTTCGTGCATAGCAACAGGGTCATAAGCTTTTACTGTAACACCTGCCTCAAGTAGGTTTTTTACGATGACTACGGAAGGAGCTTCACGCATATCATCAGTCTGCGGTTTGAACGATAATCCCCAAAGAGCAATAGTCTTGCCTTTTAGATCACCAAAATGCTTCATGGCTTTGTTAAACAGAACCGACTTCTGATCTTCATTAACCTCTTCTACGGCTTTTAAAACACGCATTGAATATCCAAACTCATCCGCAGTTTTTATTAAGGCTTTAACATCTTTAGGGAAACAACTTCCACCATATCCAATTCCAGGATAAATGAATTTTGTTCCAATACGTGAATCAGTTCCTATACCTCTTCTGACTTTATTGACATCGGCCCCAACTCTTTCGCATAAGTTAGCAACATCATTCATGAAACTAATCTTAGTGGCTAACATAGAATTGGCTGCATATTTGGTCATCTCAGCTGATGGAATATCCATAAAGATTACTGGGTGTCCATTAAGGGTAAATGGTTTGTAGAGACGTGAGAAAAGCTCTTGGGCTCTATCTGTATCTACTCCACATACTATGCGATCGGGCTTTAAAAAGTCATTTAAAGCATCGCCTTCTTTAAGAAACTCAGGATTGGAAGCCACATCAAATGAAATTTTTGCACCTCTTTTGTCTAATGCCTCTTGAACAGCTTTCCTTACCTTTTCAGCTGTGCCAACAGGTACAGTGCTTTTTGTAACTATCAATACATAGTCGTTTATGCAACTTCCAACTGTACGAGCTACGTCAAGAACATATTTTAAATCGGCACTGCCATCTTCGTCTGGTGGTGTCCCTACTGCTGAAAAGATTACCTCTGTTCCTTCTTCTATAGTTGCCTTTAAATCAGTTGAGAAATGTAACCGACCTTTTTCTACGTTTCTTATAACCATGGGCTCCAATCCTGGCTCATAAATTGGAATAATACCCTTCTTTAAATTTTCAATCTTTTTTACATCGATATCCACACAGGTAACATCAATGCCTACTTCAGCAAAGCATGTCCCAGTTACTAGTCCTACATAACCTGTACCAACGATCGTTATTTTCATGTTCTTGATGTTTGAGGTTTTTAGATGGTTGTTGTTTCCTAAACAAATATATAAAACGTGATATCGTCAAACAATCTAATTTCCTTAATATTTTATAAATCGTGCCATTTTTATCTAAAAAAAGCTGCTTGTGCTCCTTTTTAGAGCTTTTCTTTCGGTCATTTGAATCTTTTTTCCAAAAAATCTATTCAGTTGGTTGTTTGAGCAAATCTGGATTCGCAATTTGGTATTTCATCTGGCTCTTTGAGTATTCTTTTTAGTGTTCCCCTGTAGTGTTCTCTTTTTAGATTATCTCTTAAAACAACTTTTATGAGAATTTTGTGCGTAGCCAGCAGCTAATAGCCAGTAGCCAATCGTTGAATTTTGAATCGCAGATTA
>JAJTBW010000173.1 GCA_021286705.1 Sphingobacteriia bacterium | reverse complement strand
CCGCATCATCAATTAACCTTTTTCACAAGAAAGCAACCGCTCACTCTGATCATTCAAAGATTGAATCCCAAAAACAAACCTCTTCTCAAACCTCTTCCTAAGAAACCATAACATCAAGAAATAGGGCACCAAAACACCTATTGAAACAAGACCAGTTATAAGCTCTGATACACCTATCGCATCTAGTGTAATCAATGATACAATCAACAAGATAAATGGAAAAAGGTAGCCAAAGATTGTCGCACGGGCACCTAATCCGCTACTCATTGAAACCACCACCTGCTCACCTACACTATAACTTCCTGTTGGCTTCTTTACCTCAATAATCTTCTCAGCGATATCGCCTGCTCCGCAAAGACTCTTTGCTGTACATGAACCACATGCAGAACGAGCTATTATTCTGACTGAAACTTTCTCAGACGAAACAGCTACAACAATACCTGGCTGCCAGATTTCTCCGTTTGTCATTTTCTTCGCAATTGATTTGTCTACCATTAGGATCTCGAAAAAAGATTACCAAAATGGAGCATTAATGCTTTTCATCTCAAAGGTATCATTTTTGATAAAAGTAATCGATAAGCCGAAAATCTCTAATGCAATCTAAAACCGAGATAGGCCTCAAAAAAGGATTCTCTACGCAACAAAATCAAGAGAAAGGTTGTTACTATATCTTTAAAATAACACAGATGCTCAACATTAGCATACCCGGATTTCATGACCTCAACCTTATTCATGCGGTTTTCGACCTGAACGGAACACTTGCATTCGACGGCCATCTCTTGGCTGGTGTTGCTGAAGAACTCATTAAACTATCAAGCAAACTAGAACTTCACATCATAACATCTGATTGTCATGGCACAGCCCAATCAATCCTAGAATCAATCGATTGTAACATCATCATCGTTGACGAAACAAAACAGGATGCCCAAAAAGCCGCCTATATTCAGAGTCTTGGACCAGCCAACTGTGTCGCATTTGGTAATGGTCGAAATGACAGACTAATGCTTCAAAAAGCATCGTTGGGGATTGCGGTTATTGGTAGGGAAGGGTGTTCTATCGGAGCCATGTTTGCCGCTGATGCTGTCGTAAATGACATCATTGATGGCATGGATCTTCTCACTAACCCAAAACGCCTTCAATCGCTACTAAGATCCTAATATTAGATCTTTCTTGGTAGCGCCATTCACAAACCTACTTTACAACAATTCTATACCCCTCTGATTCAGTCGTTATTTTTCCTACTATAGCTGCAGGGATTGCTCTTTTCTTCAAATCGGACAATAGATCTCTGGCACTTGCTTCAGGAAGAGAGATAAGCAACCCACCGCTCGTCTGCGCATCAGCTAAAATATACTTCATAATCAGAGGAAGATCAGCATTAAAATGGGTTATCGATTCAACAAATGAGAGATTATCCTTTGTACCGCCAGGAATAAAACCGGCTTGCGCCAGACTTTGAACCCCTGGTAAAACAGGAACATCATTAGCAAATAACTCTACCGCCAATCCGGCACCCTCAACCATCTCCTTAAGATGACCCAGAAGGCCAAACCCTGTCACATCGGTACAGCCATTCACATCATAGGCCATCATCACCTCAGCAGCTTCTCTGTTTAAAGTAGCCATATTATCTAGGCACAAAGTCATCTGTTCATCACTAACAGCCCCTTGCTTACCTGCGGTAGCAATTATCCCAGAGCCTATTGGCTTAGTTAGAATTAGTAAATCGCCGACTTTTGCACCACTGTTTGTCAAAATCTTATCCGGATGGACTAACCCCGTAACCGCTAACCCAAACTTAGGCTCTGTATCGTCTACTGTATGACCACCCACAATTGGTATACCTGCCTCAGCTGCCTTATCAGAGGCACCTCTTAAGATATCCGCCAACACCGATGCCGGAAGCCGCTGACTGGGAAAAGCGGCAATATTGAGGGCAAAAAGTGGTTTTGCTCCCATAGCATAGATATCACTCAATGCATTAGCAGCAGCAATCTGCCCAAAACGATATGGATCATCAGCAATCGGAGTAAAAAAGTCTAAGGTCTCTACCAAAGCCATCTCATCCGTCAACTTGTAAACAGCGGCATCATCACTCGTCTCAGGTCCAACCAACAATGATGGACAATCGTAAATCGGTATCCCTTTTAATACCTGCTCAAGCATTTGAGGACGAAGCTTACAGGCACATCCTAATCCATGCGTATAATGAGTCAATTTTATAGTAGACGTATCCTCAGCTTTCCGCTCAACTGGCTTACCCTGAAGCCGTCTGACTGCCTCAATAATCTGATTGGCAGCAAGCTCTACCTCTTCAATTGTAAGCAGGCGACCAGTACTCAGCCTGATAGTGCCCATAGCCCACTCTGGCTCAATACCCATAGCCTCTAAAACATGCGACATCTTTACATCACCCGAATGACAGGCAGCACCAGCCGATGCTGCTATTCCAGATAACTCAGACAATAAAGTATTGGCCTCAACACCATGAAAACTAACAGAAAGAGTATTAACAAGTCTTTGCTCTTCAGAGCCATTTACCCTAACCTCTAATCCTGCTCCTAAGAGTAATGTCGAGAGACGATCCCTCAATAACCGCATGTGAGTTCTATGCTCTTCTAATCCCTGCCTGACTATTCTGGCGGCCCTACCCAAACCCACTATCTCAGGCACATTCTCCGTTCCGGCTCTTAGGTTACGCTCATGATCTGCACCATGAATCAACTTCTCCAAAGTAACCCCTCTACGGATATATAACGCACCAATCCCCTTAGGAGCATAAAACTTATGACCTGCAACAGAAAGCAGATCAACCCCTAATTCTCGTACATCAACCCGCTCTTTACCGATAGACTGAGCAGCATCACTATGTACTAGAATATCATGGGCATGCGCTATCTCACAAATCTCACGAATTGGCTGTAGCGTTCCCGTCTCATTATTAGAATGCATCACACTTATAAGCACCGTATCCGGTCTAATCGCCGCCTCCAATTCAGTTAGATTGATGATACCGTCTCTCCCCACTCCGATTAAACTGATACTCCACCCCTGCTTCTGAAGAAACTTATAGACCTCCAATACAGCCGGATGCTCAATTTTTGAGGTGATCAAATGACGCCCCTTCGCTTGATGAGCATAAGCAACCCCTTTAATCGCAAGATTATTAGCTTCAGACCCTCCGCTGGTAAAGATTATCTCATCAATATCACACCCGATAAGCTTAGATATCTCAGACCGCGCCTCCTCAACTGCCAGCTTAGCCTTTATACCAAAACTATGCGATGAAGAAGGGTTACCGAATAACGATTCCAAAAAGGGTATTATTGATTGCGACACCTCTTTATCAATAGGAGTCGTTGCATTATAATCAAGGTAAATTGGTTCCATGGTACAACATTTATTGTCAAAGTTACGATGCGAAGTGTAGAATCAAAATGCTTTTGATACATTAATCAATCCGGGCCAGTCTATGAAATGGCTTAATAATGTGACATCGCTGTCAAACTAAATGAATTAACTTGAGGTACCCAAACAACGGAAATCATCATATAAAAAGCTATCCCCTCTTTCATTGGATTCAAAGGGGGGAACTCATATCTTTGGAATCTCTAAACAAAACGATACATATATCATGGATTTTGCCTCAATCATTGCAACTGAACTCTCTCTACCAATCACAGGAGTTGTTAACACCATTAAACTACTCTCAGAAGGAGCCACTGTTCCCTTTATAGCTCGCTACAGAAAGGAGGCTACAGGCAGTCTCGATGAGGTAGTTATTATTGCAATAAGAGACCGTCTTCATCAACTTGAAGAGCTCGAGAAACGTCGTGATACCATCCTTAACTCTATTGAGGAACAGGGCAAACTCACGCCTGAGCTCAAAAAAGAGATCATGGAAGCAGGTACTATGGCGCGTCTAGAGGATCTTTACCTTCCATATAAGCCCAAGAGAAGAACGAGGGCAACCATTGCTCGTGAGAAGGGGTTAGAGCCTTTGGCTGAGCTTATCTGGCAGCAAAGAAGAGACACTGATCCTGAAGAGGCCGCCCTTAAATATCTCTCCGACGAGAAAGGAGTCGCCTCTATAGAGGAGGCTCTTGCGGGAGCCAGGGATATCATTGCTGAACGGGTGAGTGAAGATGCGCATGCACGATTAAGATTAAGACAACTGTTTATTAGAGATGGTTATTTAGAATGTAAAGTTTCAAAGGGCAAAGATGAGGAGGGCAAACAGTATCAAAACTACTTTGATGTCGAGGAGTTAGCAATGAGAGCACCATCGCATCGTGTTTTGGCAATGTTTAGAGGCGAAAACGAGGGTTTTCTTAAAGTATCAGTAGAGCCCTCACCTGAACAGGCATACGAGATCTTAGATCGACTGTTTGTTCGAGGCACTACTCCAGCAGCCGAACTAGTCAGAGAGGCTTGCGAGGATGGATACAAGAGACTGATCCAACCCTCCTTAGAAACCGAGATTCGCCAGCAGATGAAAGAGAAGGCTGACGCCGAAGCCATCAGAGTCTTTGCTGAGAACTTAAAGCAGTTGCTTCTGGCCTCTCCATTACGTGAAAGAAGGGTTTTAGCCATTGACCCAGGCTTCAGGACCGGTTGTAAGGTGGTTTGTCTAGATCAACAAGGCAATCTGCTTCACAATGAGACAATCTATCCTCATCCACCAGAAAGCAAAGTCAAAGAGGCAGCCGCTAAGATCCGATCACTCGTTCAAGCCTATCAAATCAACGCTATTGCCATAGGAAACGGTACTGCGGGAAGAGAGACTGAACATTTTATAAAACACATACCTTTCGATCAAAACATGATTGCCGTAATGGTGAATGAGGCAGGAGCCTCAGTCTACTCGGCTTCATCTATTGCCCGTGAAGAGTTTCCCGATTATGATGTCACGGTAAGAGGTGCTGTCTCAATTGGACGACGCTTGATTGACCCACTGGCTGAGCTTGTAAAGATTGACCCTAAATCAATTGGGGTTGGTCAGTATCAGCATGATGTCGACCAAAACGCCTTACAAAAAAGCCTTGACGATGTAGTTATTAACTGCGTAAACAAGGTAGGAGTAGATGTCAATACTGCCAGTAAAGAGCTATTAACGCGTGTATCGGGAATAGGCCCTGCACTTGCTAAAAATATCGTTGAATACAGGTCTAAGTCAGGAGGGTTTAAGACCAGAAACGAACTCAAGAAAGTGCCAAGACTAGGTGACAAAGCCTTTGAACAGTCGGCTGGTTTCCTAAGAATACCAGGAGGAACAAACCCTCTTGACTCATCAGCAGTACACCCTGAAAGCTACTCCATCGTTGATAATATGGCAAAAACACTTAAAGCCACTGTCACCGAACTGATGACCAGCGATGAGCTAAGAAAGCAGATTAAGCTAGAGACATTTGTAACTAAGGAGGTTGGCATGCCAACTCTTAAAGATATTATGAATGAGCTGGCCAAACCGGGTCGTGACCCTCGAAAAGAGTTTGAGATGTTTGAATTCGACAAGAATGTCCACTCAATGAATGACCTGATACCAGGCATGGAACTACCAGGCATCGTAACTAATATAACCAACTTTGGAGTCTTTGTAGATATTGGAGTTCATCAGGATGGTCTGGTTCATGTCAGCCAACTTGCTGATAGATTTGTAAGAGATCCTAATGAAGTTGTTACATTAAATCAGAAGGTGAAAGTCAGAGTTCTTGAAGTTGATATCCCAAGAAAACGAATCACCCTTTCAATGAAACGATCTGGGAATTAAATAATAAGCATATCCGGATAATAACAAGAGACTATCCTCCGAAAACAAGCACCATTAAAAAAGATTCAGGGACACCCCTTTGAGTGTCCCTGAATTTTTTCGGTTATAAAATATGATAGAGACAGAAGAGCCTTTCAAATGCATTTTTTAGTAGGGCCAGAATTGACTATCATTCCAAATCTGTTCTTTAAGTTCATCATTAAGCCGCTTAAGCAGTTCATGGTGACCCTTTTCCCAATCAGCAAGAATACGGTAAAGTTCCTTTTCCTTTGGATCAGTTGAAGCAGCGGCACGATCAGAATAAACCTTGACAGCTCTCAGCTCAAAATCCATTGCTGCAGCAATAGCGGCAGCCTCGTAGCTGGCAGCATCAACTTGCTTTTTAAAATCTTCTGAAAGAACCTTCATCGCGATAGCCTCATGATCGTCATATTTTGGAGGTTCAGGAGCGAGAAACTCATCGGTTTTAACATAATGAGCAAATTGGTTTGAGAGGTATTTAATATGTTCATCCTCTTCCTCGCTCATCATTGTAAAGATCTCTCTGGCTGCCTCACTTTTGGTGGTGGATGCGGCATTGCTGTAGAATGCTTTTCCTCTTCTCTCAAGCAGGATTGCCTCCTTGAGTATATTTACTGCACTATTCTTATCCATATAGATTTTGATTTGATACCAAATATAAATACAAGTCACACAGTGGGATTGTTCAATGGCTCTTTTATTTATATATTAGACTTTCTAAGTCTGTTAAAATAACAAAAACTAAACCAAGCAATTATGAAAAGCATCTTTACCAGTTTGTTACTTTTTATGACATTAATGACCTCGGCGCAGTCATTCTCAATTTTATTTGTAAACGATAATAGGGTCAATTCCTCGAACACAAGCCTAATGCTTGACAACCTTACTACGGCGGGATATGATTATACCATTTTTGATTGTGCTGTTGAAAACAGAACTCCAACGGCAGCTGAAATGGGGCTTTACTCCTTGGTAATATGGTACTGTTCTTCTGATGGAGTGGGTCTTCAGCTTTGGAACGGGAATGACACTGACAATGCTGAATTAATGGCCTATCTCGAGAACGGAGGGCTACTCTGGTTAATGGGAACTGACATGCTCTATGATAGGTATACAGTGCCTACAACCTTTGGTCAAGGAGAATTTGCTTACGACTATTTAGGTATTAAAGAATATGCAGCACAGGCCTATGGTGATGACGGCGGATTAGGCGTTCCTCAGTTGGATGTTCAACCCACACCAGTTGCAACCTTATCCCCCATTACATGGATGTTTACGACTGCCTGGTGGGTAGATGGCATTGTTGGTAGAACGACTGCTCAACCGGTCTACAAAATGGGACCAGAGTCTTATGCTCTTAGCCAATACTATTCTGCTATCAGATTCGATAGCACGAACACTCGTACTGTCAGCTTCTTCTTCGACCCTTCCATTATGGATAGCGATGCTCATAGAGTCGAGCTTATGCAACAAGTAATCGGATATTTTATGCTCACCATCGGAATCGATCAACAGCCTTCCATTCTCAGTGATTTGACTGTTTATCCTCAACCAGCCAGTAAAGAATCGGGACTAATCATTAAAAATCTGCCCACTGATAACTTGACCACACTAAAACTATCCTCAGTTAGTGGTCAGACTATCATTTCATATTGCACCAACGGAGAGTCCTCTTATAGACTTTCAACCGACAAACTTGCTCCTGGTCTCTATCTTTTGACCGCCTCAAACGGCAAAACAACAAAAACACTAAAGGTAACTATCTACTAACAGTGAACTAGGATTAGGCCAAGCCGTCAACAGAAGTATCACTTCACTTATCAATAATCTGTTGATATCCTTGTAAACAGCAATCCCTCGTTTAACTCAATATAGCACTAGCTTGAGTTAATCGAGGGATTTCTCGCTTTAATCGGGATAAAGACTAGTTACTAAATTCCCATTTTCTCTGCATTCTTCTTTCTTCTGGCATCGCTGATACTTATAGCATTCTCATTAAACACCCAAATTAGTCTGATTGAGATTGCATGGTTACGCTGATCGCGAGTCCAACTATTAGAAACCCCATCAATTGTAGTAAAAGTCCGGCTTCGGATTACGTTAAGCGAGTAACTCCACCGGGCATTGAGTTTCAAATTCTTGTAAAGAGCAAAGCGGACATCAACAAGACCATCGAAATTGTTTTTATCATAAATGCCACTTTCTACGGTAGTACCATCTTTATGAATACCATGTTCTGTTTCATCAACACTAACCAAACGACTATAGGAGACGCCTAGACCTACCGTCATGCGTTCACGATCTGTATAGTGAAAGATAAGAGGTATTTCAACATAATTAAGATGTAGGTCATAAGAGCCATTTTTTTGATTACCTAAGGAGTCAATAACCGTTTCGTACTGCTGCCCTTGATGAGAACCTTTTTGGGTAAAGAGCGTTTCCATGCTCACACCCCATTTTTTATCGAAGCCAACATAGACACCGGCACCGACATTCGCCCCGAATCGATTAAACCCGGCGAACTCATCCCCTTCAACCTGAGTAAGGTTCACGCCACCGATAACCATTCCTTTAAAAATCTGACTCTGTCCATAAAGTACAGAGAAAACCAAGACTAAGAGTATAACAATCTTTTTCATAAGCTTTATATCAACCATTAAGAAACGTAAATCATCAACTCCTATTGCATTAACCTTTCAATAGGGCTGCAAAAGTAGTAAAATGATATCTAAATCTTTTATAGGCCTCTTAACTGCCATTAAGCCTGACTTACACACCGCCTCCCCGCTTCCCCGCTTCCCCGCCTCCCCGCCTCCCCGCTTCCCCGCTTCCCCGCCTCCCCGCTTCCCCGCCTCCCCGCTTCCCCGCCTCCCCGCCTCCCCGCTTCTCCGCTTCTCACTATATCAACATCACTCTCATTTCTCTATCAACTCTCCCTCGACTCTCTCTCTATATCCTCTCTATATCCCCTCTATATCCTCTACCTACATTGTTCTAACCTTACACGAGTTTATAGGGAGAGGATAGGGAGAGGATAGGGAGA
>JAJTBW010000172.1 GCA_021286705.1 Sphingobacteriia bacterium | reverse complement strand
ACCACCGGATCGCTGCCTGAGCGAAGTCGAAACCACCGGATCGCTGCCTGAGCGAAGTCGAAGGCAAAGAGGCGGAGAAGTTTCAAGAACAAGTCATTGATCAGTATCTTTAAGTTTTTGTCATGTGATTAGTACCGTAAATTCCTCCTTTCCCAGATTATTTGATGATGGTTTTGCCCTTTCATTTAGGGTGTCCTTGTGTCGAAGTTAGAAAGAAAAGGCAGAGGTGATGTTTACCACACCTCTACCTTTAAAACACACACACTCAGATAAAGACTAAAACTCCCTTTTCATTAATATCCTAATGGACAAACCGTAACTAAACAAATGTTTCTTTTTCCCTATTTATGATTCTCAAGGTACATTTCAAGATTATTGATCTTATCTAATATGGATAGTAACTTCCAGTACTCATTAGTGTTTTTTTTGCATTGGTTAATGAGACTGGTAAGTTGGTATCTTACCGCATTTAAACTCAATAGAGCTCTAACATTATATGCTAGTGCAGTTTGGGTGTTATAGTAGCTAATCTTCAGGCTGATATCAGTATACGCAGTTGAAAGTAGATCAAGCGTGTTTTTTAATTCTGTCTCAGAGATTTTTGAGATGATACTCGACGCCTTCAAGATGGTTTCAAAGGAGGAGAAGAGTGCCAGCAGATTCTTCTCATCTAGTTCTAGTTCAATGGCTTTATTCATAAGGCTGGTTTAATTAGAGATTTATATCTGGCTGACTCAATCAGGTAGCTATACTGGAAAGCCTGATATTGACTTTCTGCCTCTTGAAAGATAGCTTGAGCTTCTAAGAGATCTGATACTGTCACTAAACCAGCCTCATAGTTATTATTCATGTCTTGAAGATGCTCGGTCGCTTCGTCTAAACCGGCCTTGCCGAGGTCAATGTTCTTCCATGATTCAACTAACTGATTATACTGAATGGTCTGCTGCATAGATAGCTTCTCACGGCTATCTTTAAGTTTGAGTTTGGCTTTCTCACTCTCTATCTCTTTCTGTTTAATTTGATGGGAACCCTTCCACCAGTCTGTTAATGGAATTGAGAGTGAGACAAATCCGATCATATGATTCTCATAGGAATCGGTAATATCGGTGTAGTCAGCTATTCCTCCAACTGCCAATGAGGGTAGGTTTTTACCTATTGCGATTTTCTCTTCAAGATTAGCGGCTTCAACTGATTTTTCAAGTAGTTTTATTTCCGCCATATTGCTCACGGTAGAGTCAGGCGAGATAAAGAGACTCTCAGGTGTGGCAGAGTCAATAATGACATCTGAAGGGGTGAGCTGTGGGTTGTAATCCAGTCCAATGTGTTGGCAAAGTGCTCTTGAAAGTGCCTCAATAGCATTGTTTAATTGAGTCTTTTTTACCGATGTTTCTGTAAGCTTGAGTTGAACTTTCAGGAGATCGCTTTTTTGAATCAACCCTTTTTTCTGAGAAAGGGTTACATCTTTTAATAATTGATTCAGTAATTTTTCATATTTCAAGATGGTCTCTTTTTGCTTTATTGCTGAGGTAAGTTGCCAATACCAGGTCTCGGTTTGCAGCAACTGATCCCGTTCAGAGAGCACAACATAGGTCTTCGATACATCTACACCTACCGAGGCTAGTCTATTCCCATTTCTGATTTGGCCACCAGCGTAAATAGGCTGAGTAACAGTGGCTGCTGCGGTATAGATGTGGTCAAGCGCTTTGATCTGGAAACCGGGAAAATATGCAAACTGAGTTGGGTTTGCCAGATTTGCCGGGTCTCCGTTGTACACAGGAAGGTTAGCAGCCGGGATATCTGCCTCAATAAGATAGTCGGTTGGCTTAATTGCCATGGCTGAGATTGAAGCAGAGGGGAAGTAGTTGGTAAAGGCCTCTTTCTTTACCTGTTCGGCTTTTTTAACGTTGAGTTTTGACTCCTCTATGCCTGCATTGTTCTGTAGAGTCAGCTTTTTACATTGTTCGAGCGTCAGTGATTGACTGAATGTGACAAATGGTGCAAAAAGTAGAGCTCCCATAAATATTATAATTAAGTGTCTATTCATGGTCTTCAATTACTTGAGGATTAATATTTGCATCGTTTTTCTTTCCAAAGACGATTGCGTATAGTACAGGGAAGATGATAAGGGTCAGTACCATGGCTACCAAGAGACCAAAGCAGATTACTGAACCTAATGGACCCCATAGAAGAGAGCCACTTAATATCATTGGGATTACACCAACTGCCGCAGCAGCTGAGGTTAAGAATATAGGTCGCATTCTTCTTTTTCCTGCCATGATGGCTGCTTCTGCAACTGGGATGCCCCTTTGAATGACTAATTCATCTATGTAATCCACTAAAATGATCCCATTTCTTACAACGATCCCCACTAGCCCCATTACTCCAATAAATGCTGTCAGGCCAAACGGATAGTTCATCAGTTGCAACCCAAGAGCTGCTCCGGGAAGGGCCAGGATGATGCCTATCATGATCATCAAAGTCTTGTTGACTTTTTTAAACTGGAATAGGAGGATGAAGAAAATAAGCAGTATACTGACGGAAAGTGATATAGACATTGGAATAAAGGTCTCTAATGCACCTTCATCATCTCCACCGTAAGTTAATGTTACTCCAGCCGGCAGTTTTAAAGAGTTTATTTCACCTCGAACATTATTTAAAAGCTCAGATGGAATGTAACCTCTTTTAACATCACAAGAGACGGTAATGGTTCTCTCTCCATTTCTTCTGACAATCTTGCCTTCGCTAAGGTCAGGCTTTAGGTTGGCTACACTTCTTAATGGAAATGAGTGGAATGTAAGGGGAGAGGTTATATATTGATCACCTAATGAGGTAATTTGTTTTTCAATTGGTTGATGCAGTTCGACAGCAACAGGATAATCACCCTCCCAGATGGTTGCTAATGGTAGTCCCTCATTAATTGGCATTAATGAGCCACCTAGAATTAACCGTGTTAGACCAAGTCTGCTGGTTTGTTGGTCAATGCCTTCAACAGAGATCCCTTGCACTGGTTCGCCCCAGTCATCTCTAATCCAACTGAAGTTTTTCTCTTTTCTTAGGATTGTTTTTATCTCTTCAGAGGCAAGTTTAAGTGACGAGATTGAGTCGCCTGAGAGTCTGATCTCAATTGGACTGGCGCTTTGAGTTAGTTCGAGTTGTTTGAACTTTACATGTGTTCCGGGGAAGGTGTAGTTAAATTTTTGTGAATATTCGTTGAGTATTTCTACTGTTGCCTCATTTGATACTGTATTCACAATGAGTTGTCCGTAATCTCTTGCCGGAGCATGAGGTGAGTAGGTCGTGTGGAAGCGGGGTGAGCCGTTTCCGACAAATGCTGTAACATGCTTTACTCTTGGGTCTTTTAGGAGAAACTTTTCGAGTGAGTCTAATACTTTGTCGGTCATCTCAAGAGAGCTACCGTGAGGCATATAGACTTCTACTGCTAGCTGGTCACGTTCGAGCGTTGGGAAGAGTTGTTGTGGAATTTTTGAAAATAGTACGATCCCACCTACTACGATAGCTAATCCCGTCGCAATAGTTCCCTTTCGATATTTATAGGCAAAGTCTAACAAGTTGTTAAATGCAGTCTGAAGCCAGTCTAACATGTTGAACTTTGGTTTGGTATCTATTTTGTTGGTTAGTCCGGTTTTAATAAAGAGATAGTTGAGGGTTGGTACCAACAGAACCGCTACGAGCATAGATATTGTTAGGGTTACCGCTACAGTAATAGGGAATGATCCTACGAAGTCACCAGATGTTCCCGTTAGGAAAATCATGAGTGGAAAGAAGGCTATATTAATAGCCATAGTAGCAGTAAGCACCGGGATGAATAGTTCTTTGGCACTTTTCCATGCTGCCTCCCAGGGCGATAGTCCGTGGTCAAGCTTTTCGAGGTGGTTGTCAATGACAACGATGCTGTTATCAACAACCATTCCTAAAACCACTATAAGAGCGGCTAATGAGACTGTGTGAAGAGCTACTCCCATTAATGATAGTAATCCGAGCCCCATAAGAATGGAGATGGGTATGGTGATTGCCGCCACGGCTGAGACTCTGAAGGGCAGTAATAACATGGTGACCAGAATAACGGATATAATAGCCATCAAAAACTCTTTCATAAAGTGACTGATGGAATGGTCTACTACAGTTGGCAAGTCTGATATTACCTCTGTCTTTACTATCCCCTCGTTTTCTTTATTGAATTGAGTCATTACTTCATTTACCTTCTCCCCAAATTGTACAATGTTATGTCCTGTGGCCATCTCAAGAGAGAGTAGAATAGTGCTTTTGCCGTCGAATCTGATAAACTCAGAGGGCTTATCGTATTTTCGTTCAATGGTGGCAATATCCTTTAGATGCATTATGTTTCCATTGGGGTCAGAATAGACTATCTGATTTCCCAATTCAGCCTCTGTGGAGAATCGTTGTGGAACATGAACGGGCAGTCTTTGTGTTTCGTTATCGTATATTCCGGGATATCCTGCCGCCCCATTGGTTTGGAGTGTCCCCAGAAGCATCATAGGTTTGATATTGTACTCGTTGAGTTTAGCAGGATCAATGGTTACGAAGATTTTCTCCTTCTGGAGACCATATCTCTTGATTTTACTTACTTCAGGTATCTTTCTTATTCTTGCTTCGAGTTTTGTGAGGATCTTCTCGAGGTCTTTGTAATCCTTCTGGTCTGATGATAGTGTGATAAGAAGTGCTGAGGTATCTCCGAAATCGCTATTAACCATCAAGGCAGCAACGCCCGTTGGTAGACTCTGCTTTAGGGTGTTTAGACCGTGAGATAGCTTTGACCAGAACTCGTCTGAGTTTTTTACATCGTCGGCAAGTTCTACGTATATGATCATCATGCCCTCGGTAGAGTGTGAATAGGTTTTAGCTTTTTTTATCTCTTTGAAGCCAAAAAGATAGTTCTCGACCTTTGAGGTTAATTGCTCTTCCACCTCCTGAGAGGTTGATCCGGGGTATATTCCAATGACAAGTCCCTGGCGAATAACGAAATCAGGAAATTCTTGTCTGGGCATGTTTAGTAATCCATAGACTCCAAGAATTACGAATACGGTTACTATGGAGTAGATGACCTGTCGGTTGATCATTGCCCATTCAATCCAACTGCTTTTAGGTTTATTCTGGCTCATAATACTACAGGGCATTGGTTGAATATTTTCTCTTTTCCGGCTACAACAACTTCATCTCCGATTTTCAGACCTGAGAGAATGATGATGTTATTTCCGCTATAAGGACCTGTTGTGACGGGAGTAAGCACAACCCTCATCTGTTTTCTGTCGAGGAGATAGACGGCAGCATCACCCTGGATTGTCGTTGTTAGTGCAACAGCCGGAATTGTTGGGATATCTGAGTTATTTAGCTCTTTTACAAGGTTGACATCGGCTAACATGCCGGGCCTTAACTCTTCTGCTTTATTGTCTATCAAGATCTTGACCTCATAGGTTCGAGATACAGGATCGGAAACTACCCCAACGGTTTCAATAGTCCCTAGGAATAGTTGGTTGTTAGAAGCTGTGACTTTAATGGTGGCTGTTCCTCCTTTTTTTATTGATAGGATCTCTTGTTCCGGTACTGCAATTTTTACATATACCTTTTTAATGTCAACAATAGTGAAGCTTGAATTGACCTGTAGGGTGTTCATCCCGGGTTCCAAATTCCTTTCGCCAATGATTCCCGATTCAGAAGCTCTCAGAACACTCTTTTTTAAGCTACTCTCGGTTAATTCGAGCATGCTCTTAGCTTGTTCAAGTCCGGTAGTGGTCTCCACCCATTTGATGTCACTTAAACTGCCCTTCTCGTGAACTTCTTTTAGCCTGGTATAGGCATCGAGGGCTTGTTCGTATTTTGCTTTAGTTCCGTTATAGCTAGCCTGAAGGTCTGTCGGATCAATTTGGGCAAGGACTTGCCCTTTTTGGACACGGTCTCCGGCTGACACGTTGACGCTAACTACTGTTCCGCTAACCTGAAAGCTTAATGGAACAGTTCGGAAGGCCTCTATAGTTCCGCTGTATTTAAAGAGTTCGGAATCATTTGCCGGTGTTACTGCTGCGATCTTAACTTTTGGGGTGTTGTTTTCATCGCTCTTTGATTTGTTTAAGTCGGCTTCAGAGCATGCGGTAATCAGTAGTAGGGATGCAGCGAGAAGGTACCATCCTTTTTTTCTTTTGGGCATTGTCACTTTTTTTACTTTTGTTTGAAATTTGATTTGTTGAGATATGCTAGTCAAATATGATTCCTGTTTTGAGAGAGAGTGTGATAATAATTGTTATATGGTTGATATTTAATTATTTTAAATATTCTTGATTGAAAGATGGCTTCTGATATTTAAGAATTATCTACTTTTGTTATTCTGATATTTAAGAATCCCCTTTTATATGGTAAAATCTGATGTAATAGTTTCCTTAAGTGATGCGATAGCAACGTTAATGGATAAAGAGGAGTTGTTCAGGACGATAGATCATCAGTTGAAGAGTATATTGAAGTATAATCTGGGTGGGATTATATTACTGAACAGGAATAAAAATGAGGCAAGTTTCTTTTGGACTGGCTCGGATGATAATGAGACTGATATTGGGCAGATATCAGAGCATAATAATATTCCATTGGAGGAGTTATGGCGGGAGCCATTTATTACGGTAGGTAAAAATCTTGCACCCTCTCGTTTAGATTTAAGGCATGACGATCGGGTGAAGAATGATGAGCGGTTAGGGAGTGTTGTGCGGCGGTGGAATATTGAGGAGACGATTAATGTTCCGATGAGAAATCAGGGAACGATCATAGGTTTCTTGATTCTAGGGTATAGTAGGGTTGGATTTATACCTGATTCTGAGTTCCCTTTTTTGGAGACAATCACAAATCTGATTGCAGGAGCTGTTATAAGTACATTGCATTTTGAGGAGATAAACTACAGGCAACGAATTAACCAGTTGCAATTAGATTTAACAAATAGGATGATTGGCGTTATTAATCAGCCTAATGTGTTTCAATACTTAGCTAAAGAGCTTAGTATGATTATACCATTAGATTTTTTAAATCTTGTGGTTGTAAGTCCGAGTCTTTTTGCCAATGTTGAGATTAGCTATGTAAAAGAGGCTGATGGAGCGTTTAAATTTGTTCGGTTACCAACAGAGATTAAACTTACTCCTGAGGAGCATGGACTTCATGAGTTTCCTTTTGGCCCGTCAGATGATGTGATCAGGTTTACGGAGGAAGAGATTGAGATGATTAAGCAGACGAAGGAGGTAAATGGGGCGAAAATCTCAATTGAGGAGATAAAATCGGGAGCATATTTGAATTTAAAGGGCAATTCAGATGCACAGATATTGCTTTTTCTAGCCAGTAAATCGGCATCTGCCTTCTCTCCTGACGATATTGAGGTTTTGAATACTCTTCTTCCGCAATTGCGTTTGATTCTTGAGAATTATTATGCGTTTGCTGAGATCCATGATTTATCTAAGCAACTTCAACTTGAGAATATCTCGTTGTTGAAGGAGATTAATGACAAAACCGAGTCATCGGTTATTATTGCAGAGAGTAAAGAGATGGCGCATGTGTTGCGAAGGCTTAAGCAGGTTGCCGGTACCGATTCAACCGTATTACTCGAGGGTGAGACAGGGGTGGGTAAGGAGGTAATTGCCGGAGCCATCCATAAGCAATCTACCCATGCTAATGGACCTCTGATTAAGGTCAATTGTGCTGCTTTGCCGTCGCAATTGATCGAATCTGAGTTATTTGGTCATGAAAAGGGGGCTTTTACCGGAGCAATTGAAAGAAAGATTGGGAAGTTTGAATTAGCCTCTAAAGGGACAATCTTCCTAGATGAGATTGGGGAATTATCGCTTGAATTGCAGTCGAAGCTTTTACGTGTAATTCAGGAGAAAGAGTTTGAGAGGGTAGGAGGTAAGGAGATAATCAGGAGTAATGCGCGGTTGATTGCTGCAACAAACCGGAACTTAAGTCAGGAGGTAAGTATGGGAAGGTTTAGGGCTGATCTGTTCTTCAGGTTAAATGTCTTTCCTATTACATTACCTCCGTTAAGGCAAAGGAGAGCAGATATCCCTCCGTTTATCAATTTCTTTGTTGAGAAGTATTGTCGTAGGATTGGGAAGCCGAGGATGCAAATAGATCCTGATGATGTCTCATTGCTTATGAACTATAACTGGCCTGGCAATGTACGCGAGCTTGAGCACACGATAGAGCGAGCGGTGATAATTTCGCAGGGTGCAATGCTTGACTTAAGCAGTTTTAAGCCCGCCTTAGAGCAACTCGCTGGAGAGACAACAGCGTTACCTTTTAAGACCTTAGAGGAGATAGAAATTGAGCATATCTTAAAGGCTTTGCATAGAACTGGTGGGAAGGTTAGTGGCGAGAATGGGGCAGCAAAGTTGTTGGGTCTAAACTCAAAGACGTTGGATTCGCGCATGAAGAAACTCGGAATTACAAAGACAGTGCATATCTCGGTGAAGTCTTAATGGTGTGATGAAAGGAACATGATGAATTGAGGTCTACCCATGGGAGAGACATGATGGGCTCAATCCAGAACGGATAAAAATATTGAGGATTGAAAAATATTGAGATTTGAATGGGCGTCTTACTGTACAAAGATTGTACCAAAACGAGTTTGTGACACTTTCGTCACTATTGAATACGGGTCCCTTGAGTGAATTATAGTACTTTGAATGGCCTTAATTTACAATGCTTTACGAATTAGTCAATAAAAGTGACATTAGGGAAACATTAGAGAAACATAAGAGATGCATAAGAGGGATATAAGAGGGATATAAGAGAGACGTTTGTAAGATATGGATAATCAGGTAGTTGCTGATTGTTTTGCTGGGTCTCGTAAATGCCACTTAATCAGGTATTTAAAAATTGCGATA
>JAJTBW010000171.1 GCA_021286705.1 Sphingobacteriia bacterium | reverse complement strand
TCCTCTCCCTATAAACTCGTGTAAGATAGGAACTATATAGGTAGAGGATATAGAGTGGATGTTGAGGAGATGTTGAGGAGATGTTGAGGAGATGTTGAAAGTGACATGAGCTGCTGGCTACTGACCTCTGGCTAAATTCAAAATTCAAGAATTCAAAGAATAGCAACTAGCTTCTGCCTGCTAGTTTGCTAGAAAAAACACTAATGAGTACTGGAAGTTACTATCCAAATTAGATAAGATCAATAATCTTGAAATGTAGCTTGAGAATCATAAATAGGAAAAAGAAACTTTTGTTTAGTTACGGTTTGTCCATTAGGATATTAATGAAAAGGGAGTTTTAGTCTTTATATGAGTGTGTGTGTTTTAAAGGCAGAGGTGTGGTAAACATCACCTCTGCCTTTTCTTTATATAAAAAATCATCGAAGTTGCATTATACGAGTTCATTGGGATATGAGCAGTTTTGAAAATTGTTAGAAATATTTATATTTGCATCACATACATAGTAGGAAAGTCGAATATTTATCACCAACAAACAACTTGAATATGCTGAGCAAAAAGTATTTAGGAGCGATTTTAACATCGTTATTACTCATTTTTTTCTTTGCTAATCTTGATGCACAAATCAAGATAGATGTAAAAAAGAAGGTCAACAGAGAGGCGAATCAGAGAGCAAATCAGAAAACAGATCAGGCTGTAGATAAAACCTTTGATAAAGTAGAAGAAGGTATCGGAGGTTTATTTAAGAAGAAGAAAAAGAAAGATAAAGAAGAAGAGGAAGTTGAGGAAGAGAATAATCAACCGGAAGATCAAGCTACTGATGAGGATCAGGAACAAACCTCAAAAAAGAAAAAGAAAAAAGTTAAACGAAATGATCAAGAAGAGGAGCAGCCTCAGGAAGAGCCTCAAGAGCAGAAGAAAAGTTCGGTTTTGGTATGGGCAAAATATGACTTTGTTCCCGGCTCTGAAGTTTTCTTTGAAGATGACCTAAAAACCGAGCAAAACGGTGAATTTCCAAGCAAGTGGGATTTAAAAAAAGGTACGGTGGAAATTGCCAATGTAGATGGAGAGAATGTAATCTGGTTTAGAAAATCAAGTTCTGAAATTCGACCTTTGATTAAAGTTAAAGATTATCTTCCCGACGAGTTTACGTTGGAGTTTGATTATAACATGCAAAGCCTAACGCAACACCATTATGACGTTTACTTTCAGCAAAAAGGTGGTAATCGATATACATATCGTCTGGACGTGGGAGGTAGATCCTTGGAGCTTTTTAGAGCCAAGACCAACTCGCATATAAACGGAGACATAAACAAAGAGTTTGAACCAGGCTGGAGACATCTGGCTGTATCATTCAATAAAAGGTCAATGAAAGTTTATGTTGATGACCAGAGGGTTCTAAACATTCCTAACCTAGAAGAGGAGATTGGATCATTTACAATTTTTTCAGGCTTAGGAGCCTCTAAGGATGAGGCAAGGAGTATTATCAAAAACATCAAAGTCGCTAAAGGGGCTGTTCCCTTATACGATAGAGTTCTTTCAGACGGCAAATTCGTAACTACTGGAATAAAATTCGACGTAAACTCAGCTAACATCAAACCAGAGAGTGCTGGTACTTTGAATTACGTCTTTGAGATGCTTAAAAACAACCCTGACTTAAAATTCTGCGTTGAAGGGCACACCGATAGCGATGGCAATGATGCAAACAACCAGACTCTGTCTGAATCAAGAGCTAAGGCTATCAGAGATCGACTAATTTCAATGGGCATCGATTCAGAACGGTTAACCTCGAAAGGATGGGGAGAATCAAAACCAATGGCTTCTAACGATACCCCTGAAGGGAAAGCCCAGAATCGTCGTGTGGAATTTGTTAAAACAAACTAATAGAAAAGTAGTCAACATGAACGCTAAAAGATTCTTTTTCATAGCCATTTTAATGGCCATGAGTTTTACGCTTGCTGCACAGAATTCTACAAACAAGTATCTGATAAAGTCAGCGATAATCACTTTTAAAAACAATGGTGCCTTTCTAGGCAACACTGGAGGCACATCGCAGGAAGAAACTCTCTGGTTTGATGATTACGGCAAAAAAGAGACCCGCTTAAGAATCGAAGATTCAGAGGTCAAGCTTTTAGGCATGAAGAAGACAGAACACCTTGAGACCCTCGAAATCAGAAACGGTGATAATTATTGGCATATCGATCTTATAGCTAAAACAGGCACACACTCTTCAATGGCTGATATGGAGAAGAATATGCAAGGAATTGCACAATCCACGGGACTGGAGGGTAAATTTGATAAATACAAAGGGAAAAGTGAAGAAGAAGCGATGAGATTGTTCATAAAAGATAACGGTGGTACCTACCATGGTAAAGTTACTTTTTTGGGCAAAGAATGTATGGATTACACCATGCTTGGAACTCGTCAGTATATGTACAAACGTATTGTTCTGAAAGCATTTTTAACCGATGGCAAAGTCACTATTGAAGCAACCAGTTTCAAAGAAAACGTTCCTGTTCCAGCTGATAAGTTTAAAGTACCTGCCGGTATTTCTATTGAGGAGCAGCCAACCAATGGCTTCGACATGGGTGCTTTAATGCAGGGGATGAACGGCGAAGAGGGTGAAGCCTCTTCAGGTGACGATGGCGAGACCTTTCCAAGTGGAATCACATTAAGTGAGTTCAAAGCCATCATCAAAAACGTGAAGCCAATTGGTTACAAGTTAGCTGCAACTATGGAGGAGAATGGATGAAATCAGACAACAATGACGCCTTTGCTATTGTTGCTCAAGGAGCAAAAGTCTACGACAAATGCAAAAACGGCGAATGGGAGATGGAACCAGGGGTTAGTGTCGAACAAATTGACGAGACCATGATTAACGGAAGAAAAGCACTTATCTTCCGGGTAATTCATGATGATGAAGGCATTCCATCGCTTGGAGTCATGCTTCAAAAGAAAAGTTCAGATCTATCAATTTTTATAGCAGGGTCGCCTAACTCGACTAAGGAATTTCTTATATCAATAGCAAAAAGCCTTACGCTATAACAACTCAACCGTAAGGTTTCAAATAAAAGGGAATGTTCTTAGTTGAATATTCCCTTTTATTTAATATTTGATTCGCATATACAAACTAAAACATGAGTCATGGTCACTACAATATCAACAGCACACCTTTCCAGATCAAAGAAGAGGAAGTCCAATTTCATTTTCATTCTGGTTAACCTGGTGTAAGCTGAACCATATTTAATAAAGGAAACCTATAAACACTTGGAGGATTGAACCGTCTAGGTTTAGAATACAAAAATTTAGATATAAGCATTTGAATCAAAAGTGCATTAATTGCTGAATATTGACCCTAAAATAATCCTCATTTCAACGAAAAGGCTATATTTGTGGTTGACTTGTACAAATGCCTTGGGGCTCTTGTTCCATGGAATATTAACCAATTAAATCGTAACCCATGAAAAAACTCTTCACTCTACTATTTGTAGTGTTAGGATTTTCAGTGCTGGCTAACCCTGTTGACCGCAATACTGCACAGTTAGCAGCACGTAATCAGTATTTAAATTCAGCACCTCAGGCTTTACGTGGTGCTGAAATCACAAGCTCTTATGATGTTAAAGCAGGCACACTGACTGCATTCTACGTATTCAATTTCGAAAACGGTGGCTGGGTAATGGTATCTGCAGATGACGCAGTTACTCCTATTTTGGCTTATGGTTTTGAAGGTGACATGAACCCTTCAAATCTTAACCCTGAGGTATCTTCATTTCTTGAAGGTTATAAGAATGAGATTAGCTTTATCGTTAATGCTCAATTAGACAATTCAGCTACAGTTGCTGATTGGAAAGATGTTCTTCAGAATAAATTCCCAAAGTCAACTAACGATGTTGCTCCTTTGGTTACAACTAACTGGGATCAGGGATGTTATTATAACGCTCTTTGTCCCACTGAACCAAATGCAGGTATGGGATCATGCAACCATGCATGGACAGGTTGCGTTGCAACTACCATGGCTGTTTTGATGAAATACAACCAATGGCCTGCTCAAGGCTTCGGTGCTCACTCATACGACTGTGATGGTTATGGCACACAGACTGCAAACTTTGGAACAACAACTTACGATTTTGCTTCAATGCCAAACACTGTTAATGTTGCCAATATTAATGTTGCAACATTAATGTACCATGCCGGTGTATCAGTAAACATGCAATATGGTGCTGATGGTTCAGGTGCTTACAGTGCAGAAGTTCCCTTCTCTTTGATTCATTACTTCAACTACGATGCTGGTTGTAAGTTTGTTTCTAAAGACGATTATTCTTCAAGCCAATGGATTGACCTACTTAAAGCTGAATTAGACGCTGCTCGTCCAATGCTTTATAGTGGTTCATCTACAGCTTCAGGTGGTCACGCATGGATTTGCGATGGATATCGCTCAAGCGACAATAAATTCCACATGAACTGGGGTTGGTCAGGTTCATCAAACGGATACTTTGCTATCGGATCTTTGAATCCAAGCGGAATGAATTTCAATGATACCAATGGTGCTGTTATTGGTGTTAAACCCGGTAACAATAACGTACACCTTGCTATTGAAAATACTGGTTTCACAACCGCATCAAGAGGTATTCAATATGTTAGCGCAGTTGACGAGAATGTTTGCTGGGCGTCCGCATATGATGGAACACCAAACGCTGGTGGAAGTAACCCACCAATTAGTGATTTCACAAAAACCACGGATGGTGGTTTAACTTGGACCACAGGGAAAGTATTCAACAATAACACTTATGGCATAGGAAATATTTGCGCTATCAGTGGTACAACTGCTTTCACTGCTATCTATAATGGAACAGGTAACCAGAATAACACTTGCGGTGTTTACAAAACTACCAATGGTGGTTCAACATGGACGCAGCTACCCGGTGCATTACAAGGCTCTTCATCATTCGCTAACAACGTATACTTCTGGAATGAAAACGAAGGTATGTGTCATGGTGACGTAAGAGATAACTATTTTGAGATCTATTACACAACCAATGGTGGTGCAAACTGGACACGCGTTCCTCAAGCTAGCTTCACTGGCACTCCGCTTGCTATGTCTGGTGAAGGTGGATGGACAAGCGTTATCACCGCTGCTGGAGAAAACTTCATCGCTTTCGGTACCAATAAAGGCCGTGTACTTATGTCAAACGACCGTGGTAAGACTTGGAAGATCACCAATGCTAACATCACTAACCCCAACTCAAACGGTGGTATCAATATGTTAGCTGCTATTGATGAAAATACCCTTATCGCTGCTGAAACAGCCGGAACAACTCCACAATGGCGTCGTACAACCAATGGTGGAACCACATGGGAAACCTTTACTCCTTCAGGCACTGTATTTAAAAGTGATATGGCAGCTGTACCCGGCACAACAGGAACCTTCGTTTCAACAGGGGCCGATGTTACTAATAACCTTGCTGGAATCTCTTATACATTGGATAATGGTTCAACATGGACTGTATTACCAGAAACCAGCGACAAACAATTCTTAGCTTGCGACTTCTCTGCAAATGCTAATGGTTGGATCGGTGCTTTCAATGGTGACCCTCTGGGCAACCCAATTAACAACGGTATCTACAAACTTACCGGATCATTCACCCCAGCAGCTGGTCCTCAGATCAGCTTAAGCCTCAATGCTATCTCAATGAATGTTCCTAAAGGACATCAAGATACAACTACTTTAGTTATCTCAAACACTGGTACTGCTGACTTAACATGGAGCGCTGCTATCAACCCAACTTCAGCTACTTGGGTAAGAACAGAACCAGCTAATGGAACTATCGCTGCCGGAGCTACTCAGGAAGTTCTTGTTATCTTCGACGCTGAAGGGCTTAATGTTACTACTTATAATGCAACTTTAGTTATCACCAGCAATGCCGGAGCAGGAACAAACAACGTACCTCTGACATTAGTTGTTGACGATAACGTAGGTATTGATCCAGCTGGTCAGGATATCTTCGCAGCTTATCCTAACCCTGCTACAAACCAGGTTATCATCAATAGCCGTGAGAACATCAAAACCATCCGTATCATCAATGTTAATGGTGCTACAGTTGCTGATGTGAACGTCAATAGCAACAACTTCACCTTACCAGTTGGTACCTTCGCACGTGGTCTCTACTTCATGCAGGTTACAACCGAGAACGGTCAGTATGTTCGTAAGATTCAACTGAAGTAATCTTCTTTTATCAGATTAAAAAGGCCGGGCATAGTCCCGGCCTTTTTTTATACTATAAAATCAAGATAGCTCTTGAAATTTCAGTACTTTTGCCCGTTAAAACCAATCGGCCGGTTGTAGCGGTCGATCAAAAACAGGATAAAATGATTAATATTACTCTACCTGACAGCAGTGTACGCCAATACAATGAGGGCGTAACCGGTTTAGAGATCGCCCGAAGCATTAGTGAAGGGCTGGCACGTAATGTACTTGCCATTAAAGTTAACGATATGGTGTGGGATTTGACCAGACCTATCACAACAGACGCCGCCATCCGCCTCTTCACCTGGGATGACGAAGAAGGAAAAGCCACCATGTGGCACTCTTCAGCTCACTTAATGGCTGAAGCAATTGAACAACTTTATCCGGGAACAAAATTTGGCATCGGACCAGATATTGAGAATGGATTTTACTATGATATTGACTTTGGAGATCAACAGATCTCTAGCGATGACTTCAAGAAGATAGAAGATAAGATGCTTCAGCTGGCTCGCGAAAAACAATCGTATGTTCGTCGTGAGGTTCCAAAAAGTGAAGCCATAGATCATTTCACCAAGAAAGGTGATGAATATAAACTTGAGCTTATAAACGATCTTCAGGATGGTACCATCTCATTCTATGAGTCTGGTTCCTTCACCGATTTATGCCGTGGCCCTCATCTGCCCGATACTTCGCCCATCAAGGCCGTTAAACTTCTTGCAACCGCCGGTGCCTACTGGAGAGGTGACGAGAAAAGAAAGATGTTGACCCGCATCTATGGTATTACCTTTCCAAAAGCAAGTCAACTTACTGACTATCTCACACTGCTTGAAGAGGCAAAAAAGAGAGACCATCGTAAACTTGGCAGAGAACTTGAACTTTTCACTTTCTCGCAGAAAGTTGGACAAGGTTTACCCATCTGGCTTCCAAAAGGGACAGCTCTTCGTGAGCGTTTAGAAAACTTTTTAAAGGCTGTACAGAAAAAAGGGGGCTATCAACAGGTCATCACTCCACATATCGGAAACATTGACCTTTATCGTACCTCTGGCCACTTAGCCAAATATGGGAAAGACTCATTCCAACCAATCTCGACACCGGTTGAAGGAGAACAATACATGCTTAAACCCATGAACTGCCCCCACCACTGTGAGATTTACAATCATAAGCCACACTCTTATAAAGAGCTTCCTATCAGATTAGCAGAATTTGGCACCGTTTACCGCTATGAACAGAGCGGTGAGTTACACGGTTTAACCAGGGTTAGAAGCTTTACTCAGGATGATGCACATATCTTCTGCCGTCCCGATCAGCTGAAAGAGGAGTTTATTGCGGTCATTGACATAGTACTCCACATCTTTAAGACCCTTGATTTCAAGGACTTTATTACTCAGATTTCGATTAGAGATCCGAAGAACAGAGAGAAGTACATCGGATCAGAAGAGAACTGGGAAAAGGCTGAGAGTGCGATCATTGAGGCCGTACAAGAAAAAGGGCTAAAAGCGATTATTGAAGAGGGGGAAGCTGCCTTCTATGGGCCTAAACTCGACTTCATGGTGCGTGATGCTATTGGCAGAAAATGGCAACTTGGAACTATCCAGGTTGACTACAATCTTCCTGAGAGATTTGAACTGGAGTATATCGGCTCTGACAATCAGAAGCATAGGCCAGTGATGATTCACCGTGCGCCATTTGGGTCAATGGAGCGTTTTGTTGCCGTGTTATTAGAACATACAGCAGGGAAGTTCCCATTATGGCTAACACCAACTCAGGCTACTATCCTACCTATCAGCGAGAAATATCTTGATTATGCCTATGAGGTTAGAAACCAACTTGAGAGCATGGATGTAAGAGCCATCGTTGATGATAGAAACGAGAAGACAGGAAAGAAAATTCGTGATGCCGAGCTACAAAGGATCCCATATATGCTCATTGTTGGAGAAAAAGAGGAGGCAGAAAAGCTTGTCTCGGTCAGAAAACAGGGAGAAGGTGACTTGGGAACCCAATCAATAACTGAATTTGGCAAAAGAATTGAGGAAGAAGTAAAAAATATGGTAGGATAATTATCCTAAACATCTTAATTTTTATACCTTTGCACTCCAAATTGAAACTTTTTTAAGTAAAAGTATCTAAGTTTAATTAATCGAAAGGAGGAATTTACAATAGCAGCTCCAGCTCAAAACAATTCTCAGGTTCCGTCAGGACGCGGAAAAGAGGAAGCCTACAGGATAAACGAACGAATCAAAGCACCCATGGTGCGGGTCGTCGGTGATGGTATAGAACAATCTATCATGGCTATCAGAGAAGCACTTGATCTAGCCCATCAATTGGATCTTGACTTGGTAGAGATATCCCCAACAGCGAATCCACCTGTCTGCAAGCTCATAGATTACAGCAAGTTTATGTATGAGCTCAAAAAGAAGCAGAAAGAGATGAAGGCTCGATCAGCAAAGATCGTGGTTAAGGAGATTCGTCTGGGACCAAATACTGATGATCATGATTTCGACTTTAAGCTGAAGCATGGAGTTAAATTCCTTCAGGAAGGTGCAAAGATCAAAGTTGAAGTTTTCTTCCGTGGAAGGTCGATTGTACACAAAAACCAAGGTGAGATCATTATGCTCAAGTTTGCTCAGGCGCTCAGCGAATATGGAAAAGTTGAAAGCATGCCCAAGCTTGAAGGGAAAAGGATGATAATGATTCTCGCTCCG
>JAJTBW010000170.1 GCA_021286705.1 Sphingobacteriia bacterium | reverse complement strand
GGTTTACGATCGCATCATTCAAAGATCAATTTTTGGCTTTTCAGAGGGGACTCAAGGATTCAAAGAAAAGAAAACTCAAAAACCTCGCGGGGGTGCCACCATAGTGGTCATTACAATACACAAATTCTACAGGAACTGCTTACCTTTACCAATTCGAAAACCGCTATTATGAGCATAAGAGCTACCATATCACACCTTCTAAGGGCTACAGGATTAATGCATACGGCTGATCTACTTAGATATCGAAGCCAACAATTAAAGAATCTTGGTAGAAATCAACTATTTAAAAAGCAAAACCCTGAGGTTGCTCTTCCCCCCGATTACCTCATCTACGAGTCATTTCAATTAGACTACAAAAAATACTACCATGACAGTCAAGAGACTGCCAGAGAGATGACTGAGTTATTCCGTCAGGTTATCGGCCCACGAGGAGGATTACGTATTCTTGACTGGGGATGTGGTCCGGGTAGAATTATCCGCCACATGAAACACTATCTTGGTTCAGATTGCAAACTATACGGAACCGACTATAACAGGGAAACGATTAAATGGTGTAAGGATAACCTACATGACATCGAGTTCAATCTTAACACATTAGAACCGAAGCTACCTTACGCTGATAACAGTTTTGACATTATTTACGGTATAAGCATCTTCACTCACCTTTCTGCTGACATGCACGATGGTTGGATGAATGAACTAAAAAGAGTTCTTGCTCCTGGCGGGATGTTATATCTTACATGTCAGGGAAATGCCTTCAAAAAGATATTGACCCCCGTTGAGAGAGGTCATTTTGAAAGAGGAGAGTTAGTAATTCGGGGTAATGTTACCGAAGGACATCGCACCTACTCAGCTTTTCAACCTCCACGATTCATGGAAAACTTATTTGCCCCTTTATCTGTTGTAAAACATATCGAAGCAACCGAATCAGACAGCAAACCACTTCAAGATATATGGATTGCCTGTAAAGGATGCCGATAATTGTAACCCATCTTCAAAGAGTATAGCTATGCTAATCACACCGATCAAGATTGAATCTCTGGATACCATAGATATCGCTGCCGAACAATTGCTTCAAGCCTGCCCCAATGCCAGAGTCTTTGCCTTCAGAGCACCCATGGGAGCAGGTAAAACTACCTTCATAAAGGCCGTCTGTAGGAAACTAGGCGTAAAAACAGCCGTGTCAAGTCCTACATTCACACTCATCAATGAGTATCCCACTGAATCCCAAAACCCGATATACCATTTCGACTTTTATCGATTAAAAAGTGCATCAGAGGCCTTTGACACCGGAGCCGGAGAGATTCTTTACAGTGGCAACTACTGCTTTGTTGAGTGGCCTGAGCTGGCAGAGGCGATTCTGCCTGAAGAGACAGTAAGACTAAGGATAATAATTAATGAAACTGACAATAGTCGAATAATTGAATCTGACATAGCTTAGCTGTATTATCTTTGCATTATCGTCTTAATCATCAGACCGATCTGACAAATCAAGATTATCTGCTTTAAAACTATCGGCAAATGGACATCTCAGGCTCCCAATTCAGTCAGTGTAACCCCGTGGGGCAGTTTGCTCCTTTAGAAGAACTTCTTGAGATAACCAGAAACCCTAAACGATTTACCATAGGGCTACCCACCGAGTCTGATCCCTTCGAAAACCGAATATTACTGGTACCATCAGCTGTAGCGCAACTCTCAGCAAATGGTCATCAGGTAGTCGTACAGAGGAAAGCCGGATTAAGATCAAACTTCACCGATCAAGATTACGCCAACGCAGGAGCTATTCTGGTTGAATCAACTGAAGAGGTTTTTCAATGCGATGTCATACTAAAACTTACCGCACCAACTGACTCCGAGATAGCCCTATTTCGTCCTCGACAGATACTAATCTCATCTATCCAGTTTCATCGTCATTGCAAAGACTACTTCCGAAAACTTTCGCAAAAAAGAATCTCAGCATTAGCCCTGGAGCTGATACGTGACGACTCAGGCATGTATCCTGCGCTACGGGCAATGAGTGAGATTGCCGGTCCCACCAGTGTGTTAATTGCAGCAGAGTATTTAAGACATCCGGAATATGGAAGAGGAACAATGCTTGGAGGTGTGCCCGGGGTTAACCCCTCTCAAGTAGTTATTTTAGGCGCCGGAACAGTTGGCGAGTTTGCAGCAAACACTGCTTTAGCCATGGGAGCCTCTGTAAAGGTATTTGACGACTCTGTCACTAAATTGAGATCGCTGCAAATTAACCTGAAGCAGACCCTGTTTACCTCTATATTACAACCGGCTGTTCTAAGTAAAGCACTTTCAACTGCCGATGTTGTTATTGGAGCAATTCATAGCAAACAAGGGAGAACACCTATGGTAATAACTGAACGAATGGTTGGCTCAATGAAGCAAGGATCAATCATTGTTGATGTTAGTATTGACCAAGGAGGTTGTTGTGAGACCTCTATCCCGACTACCCTTGCTAACCCGGTCTATCAGAAGTTTGGTGTAACACATTATTGCGTTCCAAATATTGCATCCAAAGTTCCCCGTACGGCTAGTTATGCCATGAGTAACATCTTCACCCCCATCGCTCTTAATATTGGAAACGAAGGAGGTCTGGAAAACACACTAAGACAGAATCAGGGGCTACGCCTAAGCACCTACCTGTTCAATGGCATCCTCACCAATAGGGTTATCTCAGAGAAGCACCAACTACCCTTTCAAGATTTAGATCTACTTCTTGCCACTTTGAGATAGCACTCCTCAGTTTTTCCAAAGTAATTAACTCGGATTAAAAAAAAGACTCGAAACTAACTTAACTGGTTTACCCTTTTTCTTCATTTTTTACATTTCAGAGAATTGCATATCCGGATCACTGTGTCAGATTATCGGTAGAATCTACCTTTGAGGCATATCAAATAAGGCCTGACAATTACAAGGCAACTCACAATCTTGTAAGTATGACTAATTAGGAGCGATTCTAGTTTCAGATAGCTAATTATTATAATGATTCGATGAAAAAAACACCCTTAACAGATCGGAGAATCACAACTTTAATGTAAAATTTTCACTCTCAATCAACCTAAATCAATCGGATTGATGTATTTTTGTCGCCCCAAACAAAAGTAAGTTGAACAAATTTTCTGCATCAGTCGAAACTGTTAAACCTGATTAGTCCGGATGAAAAATAAGTACATTGACCTAATAGGCCAAACTTTTGAGTTTCCAACTCAGGAATTTCGTGTTGAAGAAGATGAATTGCTGTGGCATGAAATCCCTTTGATGGACATCATAAAGCAATATGGGACTCCATTGCGTCTCACCTATCTACCGAGAATATCGAGTCAGATACAAAAGGCTAAGATTATGTTCAATGTGGCCATGGCAAAAGTTGATTACAATGCCGACTACCACTATTGCTATTGCACGAAGAGTTCTCACTTTTCATTTACTCTTGAAGAGGTTTTGAAAAACGATGTTCATATAGAGACCTCCTCTGCCTTTGACATCAACATCATCGAAAGTCTTGCCGAAACGGGAAAACTCAAGAAGGACAACTTCATCATCTGTAACGGATTTAAACGACCCGCTTACATCGAAAATATCGTAAGCCTTCTAAACAACGGTTTCGATAATGTCATTCCCATCCTCGACAACAAATTCGAACTTGAGAAATACATAACTGAAGGCTTAAACAGAAAAACCAAGATTGGCATAAGAATAGCCTCTGAAGAAGAACCTAAATTTGAGTTTTACACCTCAAGACTGGGCATTCGATATAATGATATCATCCCTTATTACCTTGAAAATATCAAGGATAATGAGATGTTTCAACTCAAGATGCTCCATTTCTTCATCAACACAGGGATTAAAGACACAGCCTATTACTGGAACGAACTTAACAAAGCCGTCAACATCTATTGTGAGTTCAAAAAGATCTGCCCCGAACTAGATAGCCTCAACATCGGCGGAGGATTCCCTATTAAGAATTCACTTGAATTCAACTACGATTATGAATATATGGCCGAAGAGATTGTTGCTCAGATTAAGGCCATTTGTATGCAAAACGATGTACCCGAACCGCACATATTTACTGAATTTGGATCGTTTACAGTTGGGGAATCAGGTGCAATGCTTTATAGTATTGTCCACCAAAAACAACAAAATGACCGAGAACTCTGGAACATGATCGATTCATCTTTCATGACCACCCTTCCAGACACCTGGGCCATTAGTCAACGATTTATCTTATTGGCGGTAAACAACTGGACATCTGAATACCAACGGGTGCACCTCGGGGGGTTGACCTGTGATAGCCAAGACTTCTACAATGCGGAGGCACACTCCAATGCCATATTCCTCCCACGAATTGTTGACGAAAGAGAGCAATACATTGGCCTATTCAATGTTGGCGCCTACCAGGAATCATTGAGTGGTTATGGAGGACTTCAGCACTGCCTCATCCCATCGCCAAAACATATTATCATTGATATAGATGAAAATGGCGAGTACTTCACGAAGTTATTTGCAAAAGAGCAAAGTTATAAGTCAATGCTCAAAATCTTAGGATATTAATAGTAAACATTCATAAATCTTCAAGCACGATAATTTGTCATGAACAAACAAGATCTTCTAAAACAGACCGTAGAACATATTGACATCAAATCATTTGATGCCAGTGCACTTCTTGATTCTATGCGCAACATGTCATTCTCTTCAAGAGACACTGCTTCTGCAGCCGACATCTTCAACCGCATGCTCGCTAATAAAGAGTGTTCTGTAATCCTGACCCTGGCTGGTAGTACAAGTGCCGGCGGTTGTATGCAGGTTTATATTGACATGGTTCGTAACAACATGGTAGATGCAATTGTATCAACCGGGGCATCTATTGTTGACATGGATTTCTTTGAAGCACTTGGGTATAAACACTACATCGGAAATCCTTTCCAGGATGACAAGACTTTACGTAGTCTTTATATCGACCGTATCTATGATACATTCATCGATGAAGAAGAGTTACAAGCTTGTGACCATGCAATTCTCGAGATTGCAAACAGCCTGGAGCCCCGTGCTTACTCTTCTCGTGAATTCATCCGCGAAATGGGCCGCTGGCTTATGACAAACGGCAAGAAGGAAGACTCTTTAGTTAAGGCTTGCTATGAGCACAATGTTCCTATCTTCTGCCCCGCTTTTAGCGATTCATCAGCTGGCTTCGGACTGGTAAAACATCAGGTTGAACACCCTGACAAGCACGTTTCTATTGACTCTGTTAAAGATTTCCGTGAGTTGACTGAAATTAAGATCGCGGCAGGTACCACCGGACTATTCATGGTTGGTGGTGGTGTTCCTAAGAACTTCGCTCAAGATACCGTTGTTTGTGCAGAGATCTTAGGTCATGATGTTCCAATGCACCAATATGCTATTCAAATTACAGTTGCTGACGTAAGAGATGGAGCATGTTCAAGTTCAACGCTTAAAGAGGCATCATCATGGGGTAAAGTTGATACCGTCTACGAACAGATGGTTTATGCTGAAGCAACCACCGTTGTCCCTCTGATTGTAAACTATGCTTACCATAAAGGTTACTGGAAAGATCGTGCAAAAAGAGAATTTACAAAGCTCTTCGCATAGTTCTTCATAACACTACTATAAACGCAAGCCCCGGATAAAACCGGGGCTTTCTTTTTCCAAACACTCACACATTAACCCATAACACATTAAAAACAACCCAACCTTTCCCGATAAAACTTCTTCAATTCATTGTCATAACTAATCAAAAGCCACCTTATTTATCTTTCAAAAAGCCTTTTATCTCAGAACCAATTAACCTCGCACCTCCATTTTATTGGATCCTATTTAAGGCACTTCTCAACTTTTATTCCGATTTCGCCTCAAGTGGAATCTTCGAGACTATATCCTTATAACAGGAATGATCTTTCACAAAACCCGCAATAAAAGGGCAAAGAGGGACTAAACGGAAACCACTCATCTTAATCTGATCAAGAGTCTTACGAACCAGAGTCTTCCCAATATCCCGACCTCTCAAAGCCTTAGGGACTTCGGTATGAGTTAGAATGTAGATTTTATCTGCAGTCATTATATAATCAATGAACGCTACCTCATTATCGACATAGAGCTCAAAGCGATGCAAATCTTCATTATTTAGCAGATTATGAACTTCAGGGTTTCCCATTAGATTGGTCTTTTGAATGTAACCGCTAAACATGTGAAAAGGTTTAATCTGACTCTGAAATACTGATCACACAACAGATGTAACAACAGGACTTTTGTAGTTGTATAATCCATTAATTATCTGCTAAGTTATAAGTCAGGTTTGTACTTGAAAAACACATCAGACGCAAGAAAAATAGCTTGGGAGTTTGTAAAATAGTTAAATTTGAAATCATAGAAACCTCTATTTACAAAGCTGCCAAGTAAGATATCCTGTCTTTAGATTGCAAATCTGAACAAACAGTCAGGATCGTGCCAATAGCTTACATCTAATCAACATTCATTCTCTTAAACAGATAAGATCCTCATGAGCCTATATAACATTACCATCCAGAAGGCGGGAGTCAGATTCAACAGAAACTGGATTTTCAGAAATCTTGATCTGCAGATAAAAGCCTCGGAGAAATGGGTCATCACAGGATCAAATGGGTCAGGTAAATCGACACTGCTTCACATGATATCAGGAAGAATCTGGCCCTCTGAAGGTAAGATATCTTTCACGGATATTCAGGGTCATGATGCAGATCAAAGCTCAATCTATAAATTGATTAGTATGGCAGCTCCATATATTGAGTTAATAGAAGAATTTGACCTGATGCAATTGACTCAGTTTGTAAATGGGCACATGAATTTTCATAAAGGAAGAGGCGTAAAAGAGATCATTGACCTGATGCAATTACCAAATACAGGCACAAAAGCCATTAAGCATTTCTCATCTGGAATGAAACAACGGGTCAAACTCACCTATGCAATTATGGCTGACCGACCAGTCTTGTTGCTTGATGAGCCTTGCTCAAATCTTGATGAAAAAGCAATTGCATGGTATCAGGAGATGGTTAATAGCTATGCCAATCATAAGACCATTATTGTCTGCTCAAATAATCAAACTGAGGAGTATCCTTTTTGCACTAATGAGTACTCAACAACCATGTTTCAACAGAAATAAGTTCTACTCAAGATATTTTATTCAGGATAACGATATTGTGACTCAAAATAACTCGATTACTCAATAAACAAAAAGATAACTTCCTGTTAACACAACATCCTGAATAAGCGAATTTTGCCTGTTTTCATATTTTGATTAATTTTGCAGCCCTGAATAAAATTATACATAACCAATATTTATGGCAACAACTGCTGATTTTAAGAATGGCCTTTGCATTGACTTTAATGGTGAGCCTTTTGTAATCGTGGAGTTTCAACACGTTAAACCAGGAAAGGGTGCAGCTTTCGTACGCACAAAGCTGCGTAACCTACATACCGGTCGTGTTATTCCCAACACCTTCAACGCCGGTGTAAAAATCGATATCATTCGTGTTGAACGCAGAACTTACCAGTATTTATACAATGAAGGAGAAGACTTTTTCTTCATGAACAATGAATCATTTGAACAGGTAAGTATTCCAAAAGATCTTATTAATGCTCCCCAATTTTTAAAAGAGGGTCAAAACTGCGAAATCGTATTCCTTGCTGAAAACGAAGAGCCTGTAAGCTGTGAGTTGCCTCCTTTCGTCGACCTTAAAATCACCTATGTTGAGCCAGGTGAAAAGGGTAACACTGCAACCAACGCATTGAAGCCAGCCACCATGGAGACTGGTGCTATTGTTAGAGTTCCCCTCTTCATTGAAGACGGAGAATGGATTCGTGTAGACACCCGTACTGGCGACTACTCTGAAAGAGTAAAGAATTAATCACCCAATCTATATTTAAAATCTTTTACCAGTGAAGTTTCCCAATCCGCTCACACTGGCTGAGGCTGCTGAACTAACAGGAGCAAAAGCCATTGGCGACAAAAGCTTTCTGGTTACCGGACTCAACGAAATCCATATGGTTGAGCCTGGCGACGTCACATTTGTCGACCACCCCAAATACTACGACAAGGCACTTAACTCTGCTGCAACTACCATTCTTATCAATAAAGAGGTCGAAGCTCCTGCAGGCAAAGCCCTGCTTGTACACGACGACCCCTTTGTTGCCTTTAGAATACTAATACGTCACTTCCGCCCATTTACCCCTTCTTCAGCCTCAATCGCTGAGTCGGCAATAATCGGCAAAGGAACTATAATACAACCCGGGGTCTTCATCGGCAATAATGTTACTATCGGCGAAAACTGCCTCATCCATGCCAATGTCTCAATCTATGACCACACCACCATCGGAAACGATGTTGTTATCCATTCAGGTGTCGTTATAGGTGCAGATGCATACTACTTCCAGAAGAAACCCGAAGGCTTTCGCAAATTTGAATCTTGCGGAAGAGTAATCATCGGTGATAAAGTGGAAATAGGAGCCATGACAACCATTGACAAAGGTGTTACCGGCGATACCATCATTGGTGAAGATACCAAGTTCGATAACCATGTTCAGGTTGGACACGACACGCATATCGGTAAACGCTGCCTTATTGGTGCCCATACCGCTATCGCAGGTGTGACAAAAATCGAAGATGATGTACTACTTTGGGCAAAAGTAGCTGTAAATAAAGATCTTGTTATTGGAAAAGGAGCCGTCATTCTTGCAACCTCAGGAGTTGACAAAACCCTTGAAGGAGGAAAAACTTACTTCGGTACTCCGGCAATTGAAGCCAGAAGAAAATGGCGAGAACTCGCTGCCCTCAGAGCTCTTCCAGATTTACTTCAGAAATTTATCAAAGAGTAAATCATAACAATCAAAAAGCAGAAGGCTATCGCATAACAATGTGATAGCCTTTTTTCATATACCTATAACCCGTTCTCATAAAGACTTAAAAATCCTGATCAATGACTTGTTCTTGAAACTTCTCCGCCTCTCCGCCTCTTTGCCTTCGA
>JAJTBW010000169.1 GCA_021286705.1 Sphingobacteriia bacterium | reverse complement strand
GTTTTATTCCGAATGATGATATTAGTATAGCTTCTGAAAGGTTGAGAGGCTGCCGTTGGATAGCTTCCATTATCAAGAGGGGCTATGGGGATCCGATAAACTTTATAGGGTTCACTCATTCCGCCAATCAACCGGCTAATACGATTTGCTAGTGTATCTAAAACAGGGCTTTCGCTATGATTTGCAGGTAAGGATGCAACAATAGCTGTTCCAGCATCAACAAAATGAACCATTTGGCTTAGCTTGATGTAGCTATCTGTTAATCCGGAAAAGACTGGCGTTACAAAATGCACTTGATTAACACCAAGATATTTGCTTATTGTGTCAGTAATACTTGTTGAGGATAATCCCGGATTTTGCAATAAAACTGTCTCAGATATCCATGCATCTCCTACACCATCGGTTACCAAATCATTATTGTCGAGGTTAATTTTAGCCCGGTATAATGGTTGATCTAATATGGCAGCTAACTGATCAGGAAGGGTCTGGTCAATAGCAGAGACTCCAGATAATGGGTCAAAGCTTACCAATGATCGACTCGTTAGGCCTGCTGTCTTAACATATAGAGATTGAGGACCGAAACTGCCTAATGTAATGTTATCGTATTGAGCCCCTCTGAAATTTATAGAATCGGCTACTCCTCCGTAATAGGCTATTCTTGATAGGATACCTAAGCTGTCGTAAGAAGCTCCGGTGGTTTTATAAAGTATTGTCACGCTTGTTTCCCGACTTAGTGATGCAACTACCTTAGCAGAGATAGAATCATAACCAGTGCGATAGTCCCAAATAGAACAGCTTTTCTCTTGATGTTCATACTCACCGATGACCATAAATGACTGTGCATGACTTGTTGAGAAAAGACCAAGCCATAAAACTGAAAGTAGTATCCTAAAATGTCTATTCATAAATCCGTTGTCAAGAAAGAGATTATATTTACCCGGGTACGAAAATAGCACAATCGCTATGAATTAGATAACGATGGTCTTGAGTATTTTGCAAGCTTGTTCTATCTGTTGATCTGATATATCGAGATGAGTTACCAGCCTGAAGGTATAAGGGCCAAAGCTTACCGCCAATATTCCATGATTCTTAAGTATTGAAAGAAAATCTTTTCCTTTTGATCTGTCTTTTAGACTAAAGATAAGTATATTGGTTTGAGGTTCAATGATATCACAAGCCCAAGAGGTCTCTTTTAATGTCTGTGCCAGAAGTTGTGCATTTTGATGGTCATGATTCAGTCGTTCGACGTGGTTATCAAGTGCATAGATACCAGCTGCTGCCAGATATCCTGATTGACGCATAGCACCGCCGAAGAGTTTTCTAATGCGTTTGGCTCTTTTCATATCATTTGAAGAACCAATCAGCACGGAGCCAACGGGTGCTCCTAAACCTTTGCTTAAGCAGATTGAGATGGTATCAAAATTCTTACCTAATTGCTCTGGTTTTGAACCGGTGTAGGTCAAAGCATTAAAAACTCTGGCACCATCCAAATGACGTTTTATTCCTGCTTCTGAGGCTGCATCGCAAACATCTTTCATCATCTCATCAGGCCAAACGGTACCGCCACCTTTGTTACAGGTATTTTCGAGCACCAATAGTCTTGATATTGGGTGATGAATATCATCCGGATTGATGGATGCAATAAACTGATCTCTTGTGAAGACGCCGTTAACACCATCAAGTAACCTTACTGAAGCAGCTGAATTAAAGGCTATACCTCCTCCTTCATAGTGGTAGATATGAGAGAGTTTATCGCAAATAACTTCATCCCCTGGTTGTGTATGTAGTTTGATGGCTATCTGGTTTGTCATTGTACCCGAAGGACAAAATAGACCGGCCTCTTTTCCAAAAATAGCTGCCGCTTTCTTTTCAAGTTTTTGTACAGTAGGATCCTCATTAAAAACATCATCTCCAACTTCTGCTGAGAACATAGCCTCTAACATTGCTTTTGTTGGTCGGGTGATCGTGTCACTTCTAAAATCAATTGGTTGGTTCATGATAGGTCGGTATTATCAGTTTTCTTAGAGCAGACTATCTAATACGGCTCTGATTGTTTTAATTGCTAAATCAATCTCTTCATTCGAGATAGTAAGGGGTGGAGCAATGCGGAAGGCTTCAGGTTTAAACAGGAATCGATCTGTTAAGATTTTGTTTTCTGTTAAGCCTGAGAAGACTTTATCTAATGTATCCGGATCGGGCATATCAACAGCCATAAGTAGTCCGGCATATCTGATCTCTTTGACTAATGGATGATCTATTAAACCATCATGGAATCGTTGTGCCTTCTCCTCAACCGAGGCGTAAAGCTTATCACGGGTTATAATGTTAAGGGCTGCATTAGCCGCCGCACAACAGACCGGATGTCCCCCAAAAGTAGTAATATGACCCAAAATTGGATCGTGAGTCAGTGAACTCATTATCTTTTGATCTGCAATGAAGGCTCCTAACGGCATCCCTCCACCTAATGCTTTTGCTAAACAGAGAATATCGGGAACGACTCCGCTTTGTTCTAAATAAAAAAGAGTACCTGTTCGTCCTATTCCGGTTTGTATCTCATCAAAGACCAACAGAATTCCCTTCTCTGTACAAACTTCTCTTAGTTTTTTTAAATAATTGCTCTTTGGTAGGATGACTCCAGCCTCTGCCTGCACTGGTTCAACAAAAACTGCTGCCACCTGATCATCTAAAAGGTTCAGATCTTCTTCAGAGTTGAATCTCAATCTAACAATTCCGGGAAGCAATGGCCTAAAGGCATATTTCATCTCTTCGTTACCCAATAGACTAAGTGCACCATGGGTCCCACCATGATAAGCATTCACCATAGCTGCAATCTTTTGGCGGCCAGTGAAGCGTTTGGCTAACTTCATGGCTCCTTCAATTGCTTCAGAACCACTATTTACCAGATAGACATTATTTAGCGTTGAGGGTAAAACCGATGCTAGTTTCTCTGCAAGATCTGTTTGGGGTTGTTGAATAAACTCTCCATATACCATCAAATGCATATAACGTGAAGCCTGATCGTTAATAGCATTAACAATCTCAGGGTTGCAATGGCCAACATTACTTACTGAGACACCCGAAACAAGATCAAGGTATTTTTCACCTTTTGGAGTGAATAACCAAACACCACTTGCATGGCTGAACTCCAGTTCCATGGGAAAAGGAGAGGTCATTCCAAGATGTCTATAAAAAAGCTCACGATTAGAAGGCATTGGTGTTTTTTTTCAAGAGAGATATCGGATTGATATTCATGAAAACATTGCTGTATCAAGGATCAATCCGATATTCCGTGTATGGTGGTAAACGAATAACACAATTTACTAATTCAAGAACACTATTTCTTTTCTACTTCTTTGGGTTTAATAACTAAAGAGGCAAGAACAGAAAGAAGTAGAATGGATGCTACTATAGATAAAGATACAGGGCTTGGCACATGGAAGAAGTCGGCTAAAAGCATCTTTACACCTATAAAGGCAAGAATAAAACCTAAGCCAATCTTAAGAAAACGGAACATTGGAATAAAGTTAGCAAGAACAAAATAGAGCGCCCTCAAGCCAAGTATCGCAAAAATATTAGATGTGTATAAGATAAACGGATCTTTTGTAATGGCAAAGATTGCAGGAATAGAGTCTACTGCAAATAGTACATCTGTTCCTTCAATCACTGCTACAACCAATAACAGTGGAGTGGCAAAGAGTTTTCCGTTTTTTTCTCTATGGAGGAATTTTCCACCATGGTAGGTATCTGTTACCGGAATGAACTTTTTGAAGAGTCTAACAATGAAGTTTTTTGAAAGATCTTTATCACTGCCTTCGCCTCCTTTGAGTGATTTGATACCCGCAATAATCAGGAATACTCCAAATACGGTAAGAAGTGCGTTTATTCTAACTTCTGTTCCAAAGAGTTCGAAAGGAGGGAGGTAACTTAATTCAATTAGCCATACCCCTGAGAAAATAAATATGGCTCGTGTTGCGATAGCACCTACAATACCATAAAAGAGTACCTTATGATGATATTGAGCAGGAACGGCAAAGAATGAGAAAATAAGTATGAAAACAAAAAGATTGTCCATTGACAAGGCTTTCTCAATTAGATATGCCGAAAGGTAATCAGAGAAAGCATCTCTACCCATGTAATGGTAGACGAACCATGAGAAGAGCAGTGCAACGGCTATCCAAACGAAGCTCCATATAATTGCTTCTTTGTTTGAGACCTGATGCGGATTCTTATTGAATACACCCAAGTCAATGATTAACATGATGATAACGGCTATGCCGAAGCCGATTCCTAACCAGTCTGATGCAAGGGCCGGATGAAGAATAGAATTAAGTATCATAATTTGAGATTACACATAGACCCCTTAAAACGTTTAAGGGGAAAAAGAGTTCAAAAATACAACTATTTACGGCTTGTTATAACTTGAAGTTCTCTAAGACTTCTGCAATTCGGATTAATACATTCCATCTTGCTCAATTTCTTGCCATCTCAAATTGTTAAAAACAATTCGCTTAACTTTGAGGGATAAGCTAATTGTATTATTTAATAAGCTCTTTTCTGTCTATGAGTCATAAATTTCATCAAAGTGTGGTTGTAATCACCGGTGCATCTTCTGGTATAGGGGAGGCTCTTGCCTATGAATTTGCCCGTTTGGGAGCGAAACTTGTTCTTGGGGCTAGAAAATTGGATGCGTTACAATTGGTTGCCGTAGAAGCGGAAAAGTTAGGATCTCCGAAAGCCATTGCTGTTGCCACTGATGTGACCAGTGAGGAGTCATGTAAAGCTCTCATCGAGACTGCGGTTAACTCATTCCAGGGGATAGATATTCTGATTAATAATGCCGGTATCTCTATGCGAGCCATCTTTGAAGAGGTCGACCTCTCTGTGCTAAAGAGATTGATGGATGTCAATTTCTGGGGAACAGTGTATTGTACCAAGTATGCCCTTCCTTGGCTTTTAAAGAGTGAGGGTTCATTAGTAGGGGTAATTTCGGTGGCAGGTCATATTGGGCTTCCTGGAAGAACTGGCTATTCTGCTTCAAAATTCGCCGTAAGAGGATTTTTAGATACTATAAGGGTTGAAACGCTTAAGCAAAACCTGCATGTTATGGTGGTAGCCCCTGGGTTCACTGCTTCAAATATCAGGTTTACTGCTCTAACAGCTGAAGGCAAGGAACAGGGTTCAACTCCACGTGATGAGATGGGAATGATGAGTGCGGAGGCTGTAGCAATTAAAGTTATAAAAGGCATAGAGAAGAGATCTCGTTCAATGGTTTTAACTTTTCTAGAGGGTAAGTTCACTGTTTTCCTTTCAAAATGGTGGCCTTCATTAATGGATAAGTTAAGTTTCTCACATATGTCGAAAGAACCAGATTCTCCTTTAAAACTTCAGAAGTAGCAAATTAGTACATGTGTTGAATAGAATTGACTACCTTAGTTATTGTCTTAAAAAGAATTAGGAAAAAAGAAATAGATAATTCAGATAATTGATAGTATGTTAAGTAAAATAGATTTTGAACTCTTTCCTGGAAAAGGTTTAAGGAAATTTACATTTGGAATGAATCCGGAAGAGGTGGTTTTCATCTTAGGGAAGCCTGAAGAGACAGAGTGGCTTGATGAAGAGGCTGAAGAGGCTTTAATTGATGTCTCGTCTCCAAGCTATGAACCTACACCTGATGCTGTACTGGTCTATTATTATTGGGATAACTATTTGACTCTCTTTTTCAGTGGGGAAAAGCATGATAAATTAACAGGTATAGAGTGTGATCACGATGAAATGGTTCTTTGGGATGAGAAAATATACCAAAAAGGGGTAAAATTTATTAGAGAGCTTTTAAGGTCTCATAAGGTATATGATGTCGAGACTATTGAGGAAGCCTGGGGTGAGCAGGTTCTTTCAGTCGAGAGTTTGGGTATAGATTTTTATTTCGAGAAGGATCTTCTAAGCTCTGTAAATCTTTCGGCTTGGTTTGATGGAAATGGAAATATCGTTGATTCAGATAAGGTCTAACCTGTAAATCGGGATTTTCTTAGTTTTCTACATTTGATTATAAATCGTCATCTGATTCATGCCCTGAATCATGATGTAGGATGTTTGTGTTAGAAAGTGGGTGAAATTGCGTAACCGTATTCCTTAAGAATTCCCGATCAAGGTGTGTATATATTTCGGTTGTCAGTATAGAGGAATGTCCGAGCATGAGTTGAACTGCCCTCAAGTCTGCTCCTCCTTCAATCAGATGAGTGGCAAATGAGTGTCTGAAGGTATGCGGACTGATTGACTTTTGGATTCCTGCAAGTTCTGCAATCTCTTTTACAAGTGTAAAAACCGATATTCTACTGAGTTGTTTCCCCCAACGATTAAGGAATATGTAATCTTCATGACCAGGTGCGATATAGTTCTTGCTCCTGATTTCAAGATGCAAGAGGAGGTCTTCTATGGTCTCTTCGCTAATTGGCACTAGTCTCTCTTTATCTCCTTTACCAACAATTAAAATAAGGCCATCATCAATTCTTAGTCGTGAGATTTTAAGCCCAATTAATTCAGAGACTCTTAATCCACAACCATAAAGGGTACTAAGTATAGCTTTATTTCTATGTCCGAAGTTCTGGCTAAGGTCAATTGAGTTTAGCATGGCTTCTATCTCTTCAAAGCTGAGAGAATCAGGTAGGGTTTTGCTTATCTTGGGTGTTTCAATTCGAAGGGTAGGATCATCATCAATGTAACTGTCTAGCACTAAAAATCCGAAGAAGTTACGTAACCCTGAGATAATCCGGTTATGGGTTCTTGGTGAGACCTCTAGTTTAACAAGGTACTTTTGAAAGGCAAACAGTTCATCTGAGGTTATCTCTTCAGGGTGTTTTTTTATCTCAGAAACTTCGAGAAAGTCCTTGAATATTTTCAAGTCATGCATGTAAGCCTCTACAGTATTGGCAGATAGTGATTTCTCAACCGATAGAAAGGCAGAGAATTGTTCAGTATGTTGATCCCATGTAAGCATTTGACAAAGATAGAAACCTGTTTCGAAATTATGACTATTCGGTATCGAGGTTGGCTTCATTCGGGTAATGATTAGTACATTAGTCCCCGGAAAATGTTATCCATTAGATTGTAATTAGGGTGTCACTGATTTAATCTGTGTTTTTTTTAAATGCTTAGTAAAAAGTCATTGATAAATAAATTATTAACATGAAGATTATCTGTATAGGAAGAAATTATTCTGAGCATGTTAAAGAGCTTGGCAATGATCCCAATGCTGAGCCAGTCTTTTTTATGAAACCTGATACCGCACTCTTACCAAATCGAAACCATCCGGTTTTTTATCCTGATTTTACGAATAACCTTCATTATGAGGGAGAATTGGTGTTTCGTGTCAGCAGATTAGGGAAGTTTATTGAGCCTCAGTTTGCCCATCTTTATATCGACTCAATCGGATTTGGTATTGATTTTACGGCGCGTGACATACAACAGACATGTGCAGCGAAAGGATTACCATGGGAGATCGCAAAATCATTTGACTTTTCTGCTCCTGTAGATGGTTTCAGACCTCTTTCTGATTTCCCAGATCTAAATAATATCTCTTTTGAGTTGAAGCTTAACGGAGTAACTGTCCAGACTGGCAATAGCAGAGACATGATCTTTGATATCCGTCGTATTATTGCCCACGTCTCAAAATATGTGACCCTTAAAACTGGTGATTTGATTTTCACAGGTACTCCAAAAGGAGTTGGCCCTGTGCAAAAGGGAGATGTTTTGGAGGGTTTCTTAGAGGGGGTGCCTTCTATTAAAGTTCAAATTAAATAGGCAAGATCTGGTTAACCAACCAGTACTAAAATTCGAGATTAACTGAATTACATGCTCTTCGCCATCCGCATGATAAGTCTATCAGGGATGGCGATGAGTTTGTATCTTGAAAAATAGAACAGTTTATCTTCTTGTCGGCATTCAACGTTTGCAATATAAGCTTTGTTGGCTGACTCCCGATTAAACGAGATGTGATAATCTATAGGTTTATCTAAAGAAAGCGAGATCCTCTCACCAGGAATCTCGATTTTTAGCCATTGATAGAATGGAGATACCTGATCAGGGTTTTTTGATTTGTCAAGCAGTAGGTTAATCTCTGATTCCACTTCATCAAGCGGTGATGCAATTGCTTTAAAGAGAGCCTGACTAGCATAAGTAATAGTAAATAATAGATCCAGCCACTCTTTACTTATATCGTGAAGCAGAGACTTGAATAAGCTTAGTTGTTCAGAGGTGACTGGTAATCCCCGATTATGGCTCTGTGTGGATGTAAGTGTAGGATGGTCGTTAAAACTTATGCTGGATCTGTTCTCGCCTACCCGAAAACAATCCTTACTATTAATTGCCGATAAAAACCAGGTTCCGGTCTCTTTTGCTGCATCTACTAATAATTCAACCTGTTCCCCGGCACTAATTAACGAACCAAGAAATATCTCAATAGTATTGCTTTTAACCATCGTCGTACAACTTGATAATAGTTTACTCGATAGATAGCTGAAAAGGTACATCCCCGGCACTACCACCTCCTTTTTATGAAACGACATATACTCTGGAGAATGAACGATGTTAAAATCCATCGTTGCTTTACAGAAGGCTATTATATCGGCGTTTGAGAAGGAGGTTGTAATCTTCATGTCTAATAATTTGGCTTTTTAAGGTCAATGTCGATCTGCCTATTTAGCTTAATCAGAAAATATTATCATCTGGTCGCTTTACAGTTTCGGAGCACTTTCGCCATTTTACTTCAAATGTAAGAACAAACTTTTAACCATATGGTTAATTAGAAGAATCTGGTTAAAGTTTTCTCTGTCAATATCTGTGATAATGCCTTGAAGGATATAGACGTTATTTTGTTTATAAGTAATATTCGTCTACTTTTTTAGCTAGAACTACACTTATGAGATTGTTTCTAATAACTTAAGATTGGCTTGTTTAATCCAAATTTAAGTCTCATTATACTTTATCCTCTCAAGTTCTTCTCAACTTCTCCTCGACATCCACTCAATATCCTGTCAATATCCCCTCTATATCCTCTACCTATATAGTTCCTATCTT
>JAJTBW010000168.1 GCA_021286705.1 Sphingobacteriia bacterium | reverse complement strand
GAATCACCACCTTATTCGCTAACTGTTTTTGGTCTTGATCAGAGGGCCCAGCATACTCAAAAATGGGCCTAGAATGAAGGTAATCAGCGTATTCGAGTCCTTCTGCGGAGAACAAGAACCTGGAATATGAATCAGCGATCGTAAGGGGGCTGCAGTATTTGCCATTGCCAAGGCGGAACTTGCCTTTGAAATCGGCGCTCCAGACGTCATTAGGGTTTTTAGGATCGAAGATTGGGAAAAAACATTCGATCTTGCGTCTCCGATGCCGAGGCTTCACCAGATTGTTGCGCTTAAGGATAAGGGCAATGGTTGATTCAGCAGGCCATGTGACGCCAGGAGAACGCTCTGACAGAATGGTCTTCAATTTTTCAGGCCCCCAGCGGCAGTGTTGCTTTCGAAGCGTGATTATGGCTTTTTCAATATGTTCAGGTGTTTTGTTCGGGGATGAGAAAGGGGCTTTGGAGCGCTCAAGGAGCCCTGCCATGCCTTCGGATTGGTAACGGTCGAGGTATCTGTAGCCGAGGGTCCTGGAGATGCCGAAGGCTGTACAGAGCTCTGACATTGGCCAGCAGCCCGAACGCCATTCATTGATAAAGCCGACTTTTTCGTTCATCGTAGACGTCTCCTTCCATGGCATGACTTCCCCCTTTACAAGGGGGAAAGTATAAATTGGAGTGTCAACGATGTCCTTAGAATTGTGTAAACGATGTCCTTAGAGAATACCAAAAATAACCTAACACATGCTTCAACCTTATAAATCCTTTGTCATGGTTTATGCAAGAACAACAATGCACAAACCACGCCAAGCCTTTGCTTCGCTCAGGCCCGGATTTAAAGGTTAAGCTAATGTTAGGCGGGCTCGCTTCGCTCGCAAGTTGTAGTATGTGGTGTTGATATCGAATAGTGTAATTCGATAGACATTTAAGTTAGTGGAGATAGATATGGGAAACATTAATCGGGAATGGCATGAAAGCCAAAAAATGCCAAAGAACGCTACTGATGAACAGAGAATAGCCTGGCATCTGGAACATTCAAGAAACTGCACATGTAGACCAATTCCTGATTGGGTAATTAGACTCATGAATGAAAAGGGAATAGAAATACCGCATAACAAAAAGAATAAACAATGAAACCGATATTGTTTGTGTTTTCGGGATTGCCAGGTACTGGTAAAACGACTATATCCAAAGAGATTAGTAAGCATTACAAGGCGACCTACATTCGAATTGATACAGTCGAACAAGGATTAAGAGACCTATGTAATTATAACGTACAAGGCGAAGGATACAGATTATCGTATAGACTTGTATTAGGTAATTTATTGATAGGAAATAGCGTAGTAGTTGATTGCTGCAATCCAATAGAAATGACTCGCCAGGAATGGAACGACATAGGCATAAAAGGGCAAGCTAAATATATCAATATCGAAATTGTATGTACTGATAAAATCGAACATAAAAAACGAATTGAAGAAAGAATAAATGATATTGAAGGCTTAAAGCTACCTTTATGGAAAGAAATAGAGAATAGATATTATGAAGAGTGGAAAGATTCGGTAATTAGAATTGATACGACAATGAAGAGTAAAAAGGAATCGGTAAATGAGCTGATCAAAGAAATAGGTAAGAGTATTAAGAATTTCGCCTAACAATCGCTTCCACCTTGACAACCCGGCCTGTCATGATTCTTGCGGATTGATCTAGGAACGCAAGAATCACGCCAGGCTCGGGTTACAGGTTAAGCGTATGTTAGATTGACTAATGATAAATACACCATTGCTAGACTGTTGCTGTGATAGTTAGCAGTATTAGACTATTCATTAGCGAAATGACTCTATTTTTATATAAGGAATATACTATGAACGTTGGTTTTTTGTATTTTGACAAGTTTGCAAATCATGAAATAATAATGGCAATTAATAAAGGAGTATATACATCAACAGAGAATCAAAAAATAGTTGTCGAATATGGCCTTAATGAAATTGATCCAAAAACTATTGATGTACTTGTTATTCCAGGTGGGTTCACGGAGGAAATAATAAAAAATGAAACACTGATATCATATATTGTGGAGCTTGATAAACTCCAAAAAACGATTGCTGCAATTTGTGGCGGGACTTTTATATTGGCTTCAAGCGGAATATTAAAGAACAAAGAATGTACGGGCCATTTTATAAAATTCGATAATGCCACACCTGAGTTGGCTCTTTTTTAGAATCAAAATTAGTCGATAAAGATATAGTTATCGATAAGAATATAATTACAGCTCGAGGGAAAGCATTCATTGAATTTGGATTAGCAATAGCAAAACATATTGGTGTAATAGATAAAGATGAATATGATGAAGAGTTATCATGGATGTATAATAATGCTTAAGATTGGCAATCTAACAATCGCTTCAACCCGACTCGGCTACTGTCACGGTTTGTGCAGATCACTGCGTTCGCAAGCCACAAACCACGCCAAGCCTGAGCTCGCGCTCAGGCGCGGATTTTAAGGTTAAGCTAATGTTTGTTGGACGCCTTCGGCGCATATAAAATGCTAAAACAATAAACTGAAGCTGGCATCTTAAAGGTATACAATGGAAATACTTACAGATCGATTAGTATTACGAGAATATAGTGAAGATGATCTAGAGTTGTTGCATAGCTTTCGGATTGATAAAAATATTTCAAAGTATATACATTGGAATGATTTAAGCTTTGAAGGTACGAGAAGCATTTTAAAAGAGGGACTTGATGATCAAAAAGAAGAAAATAGAAAATACTATCATTTTGTAATTTGTTTAAAGCAGGATAGCATTCCTATTGGAGAAATAGGTATCAATATCAAAATCAGCAATATATATGGTGGCATTTGTATATTAGGTTACTTTATGCATAAACAATATTGGCATAATGGGTATATGTCTGAAGCAGCGCATGAAATTATAAAATATGCATTTAGTGAACTAAAATTACATAAAATAGAAGCATATGTTGATTGTAAGAATAAAAGATCAATAAAGGTACTAAAAAGGCTAGGGATGAAGAAAGAAGCAAAATTTAAAAAAGAGGTATTCGTTAAGGATAGATGGGAAGATGTTGCGTATTATGCATTAGTAAAGTGAGAATGGCTATATTAGAGTAAAAAGCATTCATCTAACAAAAGCTTCAACCTTATAAGCCCTATTGTCACGCTTCTTGCGAAAGAAGGCGCAAGAAGCGCGCCAAGCCTTCGCTACGCTCAGGCACGGATTTAGAGGTTAAGCCAATGTCAGGTTGACCCTCCAGGCAGGAATAATTATTGCATCATTGAGTATTACAGCGAACTATGAAATAAGCATGCAGCGTTTTTGAATGGCTTCATTGAAGATCCAATTTAAATAAAAAGTATATTTTAATTTTAAAATGGTCATTGTGAAAGTAAAACATACAATTTATTATTGTAACATCAATAGCAAGCGCTTCGAGAATTTATTTTTGATATAAAGAATTTAAATAGCGTAAAAGATGATAGAAAAACATAATGCGCTAATTAGAAATGTTTACTATATAACATTGGACCTAAAGAAATTATAATAAGGTGAGATTTGGTTTTGTTGTTAAAAGAGAATGTCCTTAAAGAATACTATTGGCTTATATAGTCAAAGAACTTAAATATGAGTTTTAAGGAAAGGATATGTTAATTACATTGATAATTGTAGGTGGAATAGTAATAATCTCTCTCGCTGGTATCATTGGGGAGAACATAAGTAAGGCGAAAAAGTCAGAGTCATCAATAGATGCTAGAGACCTAGATGATCTAAAGAAGCGAATTGTTGAATTGGAAAGAGTAGTGACTGAACAAGATAAAAAGATTGAGCATTTGGAAACAGATATTTCCTTTACCAATAAGTTACTAGAAGATAAAACGAAATAGAGTTGTATATGAAAATGGCGAAATCTACCAACAACTTCAGCCTGATATTCGCTTTGTCACGGTTTGTGCAGTAGCTGCGCCCTCCATGCACAAACTGCGCTAAGCCTTTTGGGCACGGGAATACAGGTCAAGCCAATGCTAGATCGACGCCTTCGGCGCAAGTACTATTGCATACCTATTGGGGGAAGGTAATATGGAAATCATCAATATTACTGACGAATATGTAGACACGTACTGTAAGTGCTTGGAGGATTGGTCTGAGGAAATGAGGGAGTCTGGCACATTAAAGAAAGAGTGGTATCAAAAAAAACGTCAACAGGGATTACGAGTCAAGTTAGCTAAGAACGAAAACAATGAAATTGTCGGAATGATTCATTATGTACCAATTGAAAAAGCTCCCGTATCTGGGAAAGATCTTTACTACATATATTGCATATGGGTACATGGGTATAAAAGGGGAGTTGGAGATAATCGCGGAAAGGGAATTGGCAAACAACTATTGAAAGCAGCTGAAGATGATGTAAAAGAGTTAGGTGCTAGTGGCATCGCTGCATGGGGAATAACATTACCCTTCTTTATGAGGTCTAAATGGTTCAAGAAGAATGGGTATATACGAGCGGATAAAGATGGAATGACAGAATTGGTCTGGAAAGCATTCAATGAGAAAGCAGAACCGCCTAAGCTAATGAAAAGACAGAAAAGGCCAGAGGCAGGAAACGATAAAGTAAAGGTGACATGCTTTAGAAATGGCTGGTGTCCTGGACAGAACATCGCATGTGAGAGAATGAAACGTGCTGTAACAGAGTACGGAGATAAGATAGAGTACGTTGAAGTCGATACTGATAATAGGGATAATCTAGAAGAGTGGGGAATCTCAGATGCAATATTTATAAATGATAAACAGATTAATACTGGGCCAACACCTTCGTACAAAAAGCTTCAAAAGCTATTGACGAAAAATGTTAAAAAACGATTGATCTAGCAACCGCTTCAAGTCGACTTGACGGTCGTCACGGCTTGTGCAGCTTGCTTTGTTCACAAGCTACTAATCACGTCGCGCCCGAGCCTGCGCTCAGACGTTGATTTAAAGATCAAGCAAAGGTTATATTGAAGCGCTTATGCGCGTCCGTAAGAAAGGTAAGGTTTGACTTTAAAAAGAACTATATATGAGTATGAGTGCATATAAAGAAATTCTCGAACTTATTAATCAGTTTCAAAAAGGATATATCGAGAGAGATATTAAGAATCTGGAAGACTTTATGAATCTTTTTGCAGATGATATAGAAATAATTGGAACAAACGGATCTTCTCCAGGAAAAGATGAGTGGTATCTAAATAAAGAAGGAGTCAAAGAACTTGTTCGGGGTGATTGGGAAGACTGGGGGGATTTGCTAATAAAACTAGATGAAGTAAGAATAAGGGAGAAGAATGGAGTCGGGTGGATCACATTGCCGGGTACAGTAACGCGAAGTATCGGTGAAGAAAATTATCAATCATATCTTGAGTATGTTAAGGAATATATAGAAAAGACAGATATACCTGCGAAACAGAGGTTGCATAATATCCTGCGAGGGGGAACGAATACCGTATTTGAGTTGAATAGAGGAGAAAAGTTTGTCTGGCCGATACGTATAACAGCAGTTGTGGTAAAAGAAGAGAATAAATGGAAGTTTACGCAAATGAGCTTTTCGTTTTCAACGATCTATTTCCCAGATGTGAGAGAGTTTTGATAATGGAAGTAGGGATAGAGTTAGGCAAGACTAATCTGGCAACCGTTGAGACCTTATAAATTCGTTGTCATGGTTTTTGCTGGGACAACGACTAATAAACCATGACAATCCTGAGCGTGTGTTCAAGCGCTGATTCAAAGATTTAGCGTATGTTTGACTGACTTTAAAAATGAATGCAGGCAACTGAAACGTGCAATTAAGGGAAAATGATCATATATGAATAATGAAGTGACCGTTCCTGCGAAAACAGGCATAAAGCTTAGGCTGAAAAATGGAGAAACGCTAAAGGTAATTGATATAGAAGGAGAACAGGTCGTAGATTTCTTTGCATCGAGCATTGAAGATGGTAATGAGGTTTTATCTACTGGCGTTACCATCGATTGTAATGAATCACTGAAAATAAATAAGAATCAGTATTTATATACTAATCATTATAATAAAATGTTTCAGATAGTCGAAGATACTGTCGGGAGTCACGACTTACTGCATCCGTGTTGTAGAAAAGAAATGTATGAGCATTTTTACAAGAATGGAGAGAATCATTCCAACTGTTATGAAAACATTACCGATAAGGCTAAAGAAGAAGGATTGCCGCTGCTTTTAGAAGTACACCCATTCAATATATTTATGAATACAAAGATAAAGACCGATGGATCGTTTGAAGTACTAGCTCCATTGTCAAAAGCGAATGATTATATTGTGTTAAAGGCTTTAATGGATGTGAATGTATTTGTCGCAGCATGTAGCGTAAGCGAAAGTGATTGCAATGGCGGTAGATGTAAATCAATAAAGGTGATAGTTGGAAAGTCTGAACAGAAGAACAGCTCAACGACCGCTTCAACCTAGTAAACCATGGCGTCGCGATTCATGCGAGATTCCAGTAGGCAGGAGTGGCAACTGAGAATGGAGCAAGAATCGCGCCAAGCCTTCACGCCACTCAGGGCTGAACTAAAGATCTGGCCAATGTTAAGCAGGCGCACTGCGCGCGCTGATAGGAACAAAGTGTATGAAAAAGAAGATAACTATAGCATTTGAACCGTTGCTAGAATGTCATAGGAAGGATGTTATTGATATTCTGAATTATTACATCTCATCTACAACGGCTGCATTTAGAGACAAAGCCGTAGACTACGATCATTTTAGCAATTTTCTCGATAAAGATAATGTATATTTGGGCTACGCGATTAAAGATGATAGTAATCTTGTAATTGGCTTTTGTACCATAGAACCGTTTAAGAATATGCAACCATTCAAGATGACTGCTGAAGTTATGTATTTTATTAAGAAAGAATATATTGGGAAAGGCATAGGAACAAGCGTATTAGGAAAACTCGAAGATGATGCGAAACGATTAGGAGTAAAGAAACTGATTGTGGATATTACCGATGATAATGACATAAGCATAAGTTTTCATAAGAAGAATGGATTTAGGGAGTATGGAAGATTGAAAAAGTGTTGGAAGAAATTTGAGAAAGACTTAGGGATTGTTTATATGGAGAAGGATATATAGCTTTAAAGAAATACCTATCAATCGTGTTGAGAAGGATAGAAAAGTGGGATATGCAGTTTGGCAGAGCTACTTGGAACATCAAGAAAGCATAGGGAATCATAATCCCATACACTATGTGTTTGCCGAGCATTTTTGCAATGACAAGCCATCGGCTGATAAATTGTATCAATTGGTTATAGACGGGAAAAAAATGGCAACTACGGGAAGTATATGGGTTTATGAATTTGATGAAGAACCAATATTGAATCCAGAAGATCTTACAATTTTGACAAACTATGATGAATCTAGAGCATGTATTATAAGAACAAAGAGTGTCATCATAAAGAAATTTAATGAGATCACTGAAGAAGAGGCCATGAAAGAAGGCGAAGGGGACTTAAGTTTAGAATATTGGAGAAGAGTCCATAAAGAGTATTTTGAAGAAGAATGTAAAAGGATCGGAAGAGACTTTTCTGAAGAAATGCCCGTGGCATATGAAGAGTTTGAGATTGAATATAAAGATGAGTAAGTTCATTTACGCGAGAAATAAAGATCTAGCGGCAGTTTCAACCTGACTTGGGTGCTGCCACTATTTGTGCAGCTCGGTGCACTATTATTTCAATCCAGGGAAGATAAAGAAACGTAGTTTTTAAGGCGCTGACTTTGTGGTTATAGCTTATGCAAGTGATATTATTGGGGAAATAAATAAGGACATTTATATGAAATGGCGACGAAGATACTTTTCAATAATATTATTGGGATTATCGCTTTCCACTTTGTATGGATTAGAGCCCGTCTCTATAAAAATCCATGGGATTGCTAGGAATGCGGAAATATCTGTTCCTCCTAATATAAATAATGATTTACTACCTGTCGTATTTGTTTTTCATGGCCACGGCGGATCAATAAACTCAGCTGCCTTGCGATTCCATATTGAATTATACTGGCATGAGGCAATAGTTGTTTATCCGCAAGGACTAGATACACCTTCGGATCTCGTTGATCCGGAAGGCAAATTCTCAGGTTGGCAAAGCTCTGTAGATGATCAAGGCGGAAGAGATATAGAATTTTTTGATGGGCTGCTTCAATATCTTGACAATAAATATCCCGTAGATAAAACCAGAATATACTCTATTGGCTTTTCAAACGGAGCGGTTTTTACGTATGTTTTATGGGCGGCAAGGGGAGAAGTGCTTGCTGCTGTTGCTCCAATTGCTGGAGTATTACCCAAAAAAGAAGATAGGGATAAACTAGGACCGAAACCGGTATTTATCGTTGCGGGAAGAAATGATCAACTTGTTAAGTATTCATGGCAAATGGAGATGGCAAGAATCCTGCTAAAGATAAATAAATGTGAAACGAGAAGGATAGTCAATACGAATCTATCCGAATATGGTTCAACGATAGCTGCCCCTATCGAGACGTATATCAACGGTTCAGGACATGAGATACCTGAAGAGGCTTTGCCATACATTGTAGAGTTTTTCAAAAAAACTAAGTTGAATTATAAGGAATAAGCAACCTCTATCTCATGCGTAAACCCTATGGATCAATTGTAGCGATCTTTTTGAGGACGAAGGAGCACTTGCCCCGCCAAAGTATTTGCCATTTATCGGGCATTGGTTTAGAGATTGAGAAAGTGTTTTGTGGACGCTTCGTGCGGAAGGATGAAGAAAATGAACAATAAAATGGAAATCCACTCGAGACAACAATTCAGATTGTGGCTTGCCGAGCATTTTCTAGACAGAAATGGTGTTTGGGTTATCTTCAGCAAAGGCAATGTCTCAAATACGTTGAGAGCTAGTGAGGCGCTGGAGGAAGCATTATGCTTTGGCTGGATCGATGGACAAATCAGACCAATAGATGAGGTAAAGTATATGAAGTACTTTGCTCCGCGAGGAGAAAAGAGCACATGGTCGGAGAGAAATAAGAAGCTCGCGGAAAAACTCGTAGGGGCGGGGTTGTTCACCGAGTATGGCGTTTCTGTGATGGAAAGATCAAAAAACAACGGTTCATGGGATCATAAAGAGAAAAGCATTAATCTAGATTCCATGGTAAACACGCTTGCGGAAAAATTGA
>JAJTBW010000167.1 GCA_021286705.1 Sphingobacteriia bacterium | reverse complement strand
AGAACATAAGAGAGTCATAAGAGAGATATAAGAGGGATATAAGAGGGGAGCTTTAGAGATGTTGAATATCAGATGGTTGGAAGTGCGACTATTTGGGGTTGGCAGGAGAAATTTGGAAGGGATGGGCGGTTATATTAGGGTGTCCCAGTGCCGAAGTCAGGAAAAGTTCTCTACTAGATTATAAGAAAAGAGCACCTAAATAATTGGTGCTCTTTTGGTTTTGTAAATTGTAATATCTAAAAAGAAAGGTTTAATGTCTTTTTTAACCAATCAAGTGCCTCCGCTTTCTGCTCATCAGAGAGATTGTTGATTCGTGTGATATGACTATTACCAGGAGAAACAATTCTTTTGGAGTTGGTAGCTGTAGTAGGCATTGCAGCGGAAGCTGACCACGGGTCTATTTCACCATACAGATAGAGTATGTTTTCACCCTTTAATGCAATGAAGTCTCTAACTTTTTGTAAGGTTAAAGGATTAAAGACAGGTTTAGCCCCTTTTGGTATCAGTATCTTATTTGATATATATCCACCTTTTACTGAGAGATATTTGCTGAGATTGGTAGTATCATAGCCATAATAACCAATTTCGCTATAAGCTTGATAAAAGAAGGCCTCAGTCGGAAGCATGCCAGGTTGGGTATATGCTGTGAGTCCGACGATTTCATTTAGATGATTCCATAATGTTTCGGGCGAACTCCCTGTCTTAGGTATCAATGAAGATTTAACACCCCATTGCCAAAATGAGAACGGATACTCAAGAATTAAATAATCAAGGGTACTGTCAACTGACATTACAAACGTGTAGTTGTTTTTGGCTGCCAACTTAGTCATCAGTTGGGTTATAGCTGTCCTGTTTTTTAAGACGGATCTTTGATAATCTATGATTCTATTCCTGGTAGAATCTGGTCCAACGGCTTTAAGAAAATAGATCTGTCTGGGATCTTCCTGAGCAATATTGATAGGAGCCACGTAAGCTACTGTTGCATCCACGTCATTTGGGAAGAACGTTCTATGATATATTGAAGTTTGACCGCCTTTGCTGATTCCGGTTGTAATCCACTTTCCATTGAAGATAGGTTTAAGCATTTCAATAATACGGTGATGATCATTTGCAGCATTCTCAACGGTTAAATAGTCCCATTCAGCGTTCTGAGGTTTAGATCCAGCGAAATATCGATGTTCAACAACTACCTGATTGCATTTTAGTATCTGTGCAAGCTCTTCAACAAATAACCCGTTATTGGCGTATTCAGCCTGATATCCCTCTGTGGTCATTACCATTGGAGCGGATGGGTCGTTAAAACTTAGAAATACCCTCTGTGTAAATGTTCCTTTATCGGGATTACTATGATCAAGAGGTTGAGTTACCAGAAGAGTATAGGATTCAGTGAACTGTTTCGCTGCTTTTTTCTGAACTACTTTAACACCTGGAATTGCTTCCAGTTGTTGTCTGATGGTCTGGCTTGATGCCAGTTGGGTATAAACGAGAAAGAAGAGTACAAATAAGGCTATTTTCTTCATGTTCGATAAATGGTATTTATTAATAATTATTGTTGACGACTAATGGGATGCTTTATGATAGTATATCGTGATTTATTTTTACGATCAAGACGGTCATTGTATTGTTCAATTATGACGTCTGTATGATTTCAAAAAAGGAGAAGTCCACCAACGACCTTTGTCTCAGCGGTAGATATTAGATTATTCTCATTGTCAAGCAAGATGGAGAGTTTTACCCTATCTGGTCCGCTTGCAGATAACTTAATACCATTCTCAACCTTCTCGGCAAGATGTTTAAATGGCCCGGTCTCCAGGGTAAGGCAAGCTGCAATAGCTTCCAATGAGGTACTGGAATGGAGATACCCATCATTTGTAACACAAAAAAGGTCAAGCCCTTGTTTCGTAATTTCATAAAATGCTACTCCACTCAAACGATTTAAGTGATCTGCTAAAAAGAGGTCTAACTTAATCCCGTTAGTTACAGATTCAATTATCCACTTACCAGCATTTGCAAGTTTAGCTTTACAAAGTGGATCTGATGATGTTGCAATTGTTTCTGAAGGCAGTATTACCCATTGATCAACCCCAATTCCTATCTGAAAGTTAAGTAATCCAAGTCCTGGGACTCCAATCTGATAGTTCTTGTCAGGTAATTTAACAGGTTTGAGAAGTGGCTTTTTAATAATCGAACTCAATTCGTTCAAGCCTGTTGGAGAAATGTTTACAGACCCTGATTGTGTAAGTAGATCTATCCCCTCATTATTTATGCTTATCTCAGAATCTTTATTAAAACGCTCATTAAAGTACCACGCATGGATTGCCCCAAAAGAGAAGTTTATTGATCCTCTCGCCCCTTTAAAAGTTAAGGAGGGCAGGTCATCTGGCACCTCTATTTTATTGAACAGGGTTAAAATCGCAGAGGGTTGTCCGGTAGGATTGTTAAATAGAGTATCTGTCAAAGTTTGATTCTCTGAACTATCAATAATTTCTTTGGAAAATCTGACTTTTAAAACAGAATCGTTCCTGTTGGCAGGCAGATATGTTAGTACTCCCTCCGATAGGTACATCAGAAATAACCCAGGTGTTTCTTTATTTGACATTGTCTACTTTTTCAGGTTCCTAAAATTACAGTGATTTTTAGTAGAATGCTAAGATTATTGTTTTTATAACCTCTGAAGGAGCCTTTCAGAAAATCAAAATCAATGTTTTGGTTTGAGATCTCTTGTATGCTACTAGGTTATGCCTTTTTTGCGTCTTATGATTGAGGAAATAATCTAAGCTCGTTAAGCGAGTTCATGGGCTGTCCTTCTAATGATTTCTTCTTGTAAGTCTGCACCGAGGTCATTAAAGTAATCAGAGTAGCCAGCAACCCGAACAATTAAATCACGATGCTTTTCCGGATGTAAACGGGCTTCGATTAAGGTATCTGCATCAACAACATTAAATTGAATATGATGTCCATCCATTCTGAAGTAACTTCTAATCAATGCTGTTAGATTTCTATAACTGTCGGGTGATTTGAAGAATGAGGGAGCAAATTTTTGGTTAAGCAACGTGCCACCGGTTCTAATATGGTCAATTTTACTCATTGATTTGATAACGGCACTTGGCCCGTGTGTATCTGCTCCTTGAACAGGACTGATCCCTTCTGATAACGGTGTGCCTGCCTTTCGTCCATCAGGGGTAGCTCCTGTGACCTGTCCAAAATAGATGTGGCAAGTGGTAGGTAATAGATTAATTCGATATTGGGCTCCTCTGGGGCTGGGTCGGCCATCTATCAGTTTAAAGAAGGATTCAAAGACCTTGATGGCAAAATGATCGGCTTCCTCTTGGTCATTACCCCATTTGGGTGTATCATAAATCAGGGCAAGTCTTAGTTTGTCAAAGTGCTCAAAGTCTGCCTTAAGAGCTGATGTGAATTCTTTTAGTGTTAGCACTTTCTTTTTGAAAACCTGCTCATTAATTGCTGATAGACTATCAGTAATAGTACCAAGACCGACGCCTTGGATGTAATTACTATTGTATCTTGCCCCACCTGAGTTATAGTCTAATCCATTAGTTATGCAATCGTCAATTAATAAAGAAAGGAAGGGAACAGGGAGGTATTCAGAGAATAGTTGTTCGATGATATTGCTTCCTTTTACTTTTATGTCAATGAAGTGCTTTAATTGCCTTTCGAAGGCAAGATAGAAATCTTCAAAGTTGCTGAAAGATTCAATTGAGCCGGTTTGTAACCCTATTTGTTTGCCTGTTCTATGATCGAATCCATTGTGCATAGTTATTTCAAGAACCTTTGGGAGGTTGAAGTAACCTGTCAGAATATAGGCTTCTGTTCCAAAGGCGCCAGCCTCAACACAACCCGAAGCTCCTCCATTACGAGCATCTTGAGGCGATTTACCCTGTCTCATTAATTCTTGAACGATAGCATCGGTATTGAATAAACTTGGTTGACCAAATCCAGTTTCAATTATTCCAAGAGCTTTATGAATAAGTTGATCAGGGTTTTTTTTGCTGATTTGAACCATGCTGCTTGGTTGAAGAAGTCTCATGTTCTTAATCACATCCAGAATCATAAAGGTCATCTCGTTAACAGCATCTGACCCATCTTCCTTGACCCCACCAACATTTATTAATGAAAAATCAGTATAGGTGTTACTTTCAAGGGCTGTGACGCCTACTTTAGGCGGAGCAGGATGGTTATTAAATTTAATCCAGAAACAGCTGAGTAGTTCTGTGAACTGTTCTGTTGATTTATTAGCTTTTTCATTGAGATAAAAAGGAAGCAGGTGTTGATCGAGGTGCCCCGGGTTAAATGAGTCCCAAGGATTTAGTTCAGTGATAACTGCGAGATGAATAAACCAGTAATGCTGAAGAGCCTCATGAAAAGAGGTCGGAGCTTCAGCAGGAACTTTTGAACAGATCTTGGCTAGGGCTAAGATCTCATTTCTTTGCAAATGATCGTCTGTTTTGTCCGCAAACTCTTTAAGAAATACTTCATACCTTTTTGCATAAATGATAAGCGCTTCTGCGGCGATTCGCATTGCCTTTAGTTCGTCTCTTTTTTTAAGACTTTGAGAGTCTGAAAAATCATCTATAGTGGATAGTTCTTGATCAATTTGGTTTATTAAATCGTTCATGCCAAGGCTCCACATCTTTTTTCCAAGAACAGTATGACCGGGAGCTCTTTGTTCTTGAAATTCAGTGAAGACACCAGCTTTATATGCATTAAGCCACTCTTCATTCATTGATTCAAGCATTCTGTCTCGATGAGTGTGACCTTGCCAAAATGGTATAACAAGTGATTTATAGTCATCTAGCACCTCAGGACTTACCATAAAGTTCACCTTCTCCCTGTTATGAAGGATTTTTAGGTCTTCTATTGAGTGCAAACAGACTTCCGGGTAGGTAGAGACTGCTTTGGGAGCTTCTCCTCTCTCGCCTACGATCAGCTCTCCTGGCTCGAAGAAGAGGGATTTGTGAGTAAAGATATACTTCAGGCAAAGAGCCCTCATTATTGGAGTTGGTACTTGAAGACGAGCATTCTCATTGTAAAATTGAGTAACTAATCTTGCTCTTTCTGAACTGATACGGTTGATTGCCTTCAGGCTATTGTTTCTTAAAGTATTTATGCGCGGTGTATAATTCATTGTGAAATTCATTTTTTTGATTTAATCAGATTGTTTGATGGACGGTTAAATGCATTTTAATCTCTTGGTTCAAGTTACAAACTGGTTAATAGTGTAATAAAATTGATTCGGCTAATTGTATGTTAGCCAATTTGTCGTGTGGTGGGTGTAATTCAGGTATAGTCTTTTCTAATTCATTGTATTTATGTAATCCAATAGAGTGAAAAGGCAGTAATTCAAGTTTTAATGGCTTGTTTGGGAGAGATCTGATAAACTCATCAATCAAAATAAGTTCTGTCAGATTGTCATTGAAATTTGGAATAACGGGTATTCGAATTATGAATGGTTTGCCTGAAGAAGAGAGTTTATACAGGTTTTCAAGGATAACTCTGTTAGATCTATTTGTATAGGTTATATGAAGGGATTCTGAGATACATTTAATGTCATATAATACGAGATCGGCCAGATCCGTAATTCTGCTAAAAATATGGTTAGGAGAATCGCCACAGGTGTCAAGAGCTGAGTGAAACCCTTGTTTTCTTAACTTTATAAGGAAGTCAGAGACGAAATTTGGTTGGAATAGTGGTTCTCCACCAGAAATGGTTACTCCTCCGTTACTCTCCTCGAAGCATATAGAATCTTTCTTTATCTCTTCCAGTAATTCATCAGTTGTGGTGAGATAACCACAGGATTCAGTTTGGAGAAACGTTTGGCCATCCAACTGCCTTGTTCGTTTTATGATTTCTATAGAGCCATCCTGGCTTTCCGGGTTATGACACCATGCACATTTTAAAGGACAACCTTTTAAAAAGACAGTAGTACGAATACCGGGGCCATCATTCACTGAATATCGTCTGATATCAAAAATCAAACCTGAAACAATGTTAGTCATTAACTGATTTGTATCTATTTAGGATTTTCCGGATAAATGGATTAGGCGCTCCATTCTGAAGTTTGAAGAAAGAGTGTCATGATAAATTAGAAGTCAGGTGAACTTTTTTCTGTTCATTTGGTACTATATCCATGGGAAAACAGAAAAGCACAAATTTTTCGATTAAAGTCTATATCAGTTCAAGTGACAATATGAATTGCCACATAAAATCGAAACTAGATATCGAGATTTTTAACTAAACCGGTTTTGATTTGCTAAATAAGTGATGAACACTAGCACATCCAGCAGCAGTATAGCCCTTTGCCATTATTATGGAATAATGTTGGTATAGGGGATGTGTATTGACAAGGCATAAGTGTCTGATATATTTTACAAAACTAGTTCTCTTCGTTTGAGTTTGCAAGCTTTTTTAAGGAAATTCCATTGTTGTTGTTATTTTTTTCACAATCGAATTGTAGGTATCATACATCTATCTATCTTTGGCCAGAATTCGATCCATGTGTTTATTATTAATTAAAAACCATAGACAATTAAAATGAATGCTAGATTTTTTAAAATTGCTTTAACATCATTATTTGCCATGGTATTATTACCCTTGGCAAGCTTCGGCCAGTCCGCTATACCATCTGTTGCTGGTATTCGGGTTGAGTTTATTCTGTTTGCGTTGACTCTAATCGGAGTAGCATTGTTCCATCATAAGACGATGCAGGTTGCTCTTACTGGCTTATTAGCTGTTTTGGTATTCAAATTTATTTTTGATGCTGACTTCTCCCTTACTCACCATATTATTGGCGGAGAAGGTCATGAAGGGGAGTGGAGAATACTTTTAAATTTAATAGGATTACTATTTGGATTTGGCATATTGGCGAAGTATTTTGAGGAGTCAGGTGTTCCTGATGTTCTCCCCAAATACCTTCCTAATGATTGGAAAGGCGGACTAGTACTCTTGCTATTAGTGACAATAATGTCAAGCTTTCTGGATAATATCGCTGCCGCAATGATTGGAGGAACGATAGCTTATGTTGTGTATAAAGGGAAGGTTCATATAGGTTTTTTAGCTGCAATTATTGCTGCAAGTAATGCTGGTGGAGCAGGTAGTGTAGTTGGAGATACCACCACGACATTAATGTGGATAGATGGTGTAGATCCTATAGATGTTACGCATGCTTTTGTTGCATCCATTGCTGCTTTTCTGATTTTCGGAGTTATTGGTGCACTACAGCAACATAAATATCAACCAATACAGGCCGATCCGAAATTAGGTGCTAAGGTGGATATAGTTAAGCTACTTATTGTGGTACTTATCCTTATTAGTGCTATTTTGACAAACTGGTTGCTCGATTTTCCGGCTGCTGGCGTATGGGCTGCTATTCTAGTGGGTAATTTTATCAGGAGGGCTCATTGGGCTGAACTTAAAAGCTCGTGGCAGGGTACTATCTTCTTAACTGCCTTAGTCACCTGTGCCTCATTGATGCCTGTTTCAGAGTTGCCAGCTGCATCATGGCAGACCGCCTTCTCGTTAGGGTTTGTTTCTGCTGTGTTTGATAATATCCCATTGACTAAGTTATGTCTAGATCAAGGTGGGTATGACTGGGGTGTTTTGGCTTATGCTGTAGGTTTTGGAGGTTCAATGATTTGGTTTGGATCGTCAGCTGGGGTAGCACTTACAAATAAATTCCCAGAAGCAAGATCTGTTGTGAGTTATGTGAAAAATGGTTGGCATGTAATCCTAGCATACATCATTGGTTTCTTTGTGATGTTAGGTGTTGTAGGCTGGCATCCCCATGCACCTCATAGAGCCGAGCATCAATCTCAAACTACCGAGCAAGTTGTTGAATAGTGGCGTGCCAGACCTAATCTGATTAAGGTTATTTGCGTTTTGTTTATTAATACTTAATCTGTATTTCATATAAGGGTATCTGATAGGAATCAGATACCCTTTGTTGTTAATATGGGGTTATTGCTGAGTTAACATAAAATTAATATTGATTAAAATGTAGCCTCTCAATATGTTGTATTTTTGTGGCGCTTTAAAACAGTTGTTTATATACTCAATCTGAAAAAATCGCCTTTTATCAACAATTACATTCAGTGTAATGCTGAGAACGACGCTAAGGCAAATGCAATGGCAACTATTAAATTATTTATAAAATGAAACTTGATAAAATCTTTCAGTTCTTTGTCCCAAAAGAGACCAAATTTCAACATCTCTTTAAAGAGGCATCTGAGAATCTTGTAAAAACAGCAGAACTTTTAAATCAGATGGTTAACGAACCAGATGTTGAAAAGAGAGCAAAGTTTGTAAAGAGCATCAAAGATGCAGAGAGAGCAGGAGATCAAATTACCAAGAGGCTGTATCAAGCATTAAACAGTACATTTATTACTCCATTTGATCGCGAAGACATCTATGATCTTGTTTCTAAGACTGATAGTATCGTTGATCTGATTTACACTTCAGCTAAACGTATGGCTCTTTATGATCTTAGAGAAGTGCCTCTTGAGTTTAAAGAGATTTCAAGATTGATCATTTTAGCATCAAATGAGATCAACTATATCTTTGACGGACTTAAAGATGCTCATACACTTGCGAAATACAGTAAGTCGCTGCATGTTATCAGTGATATTGAAGGAAAATCAGATGATATTAACCATCAATATCTTGCTAAACTTTTCAAGGAAGAGACCAATGGAATTGAGTTAATCAAACGTAAAGACATCCTTAATTCATTGGAGAAGGCTATTGACCGTTGTGACGATGTAGCCGATATTATTAACACTATCCTTGTTAAGTACGCTTAATCTATAGATCATGGAATTTAGTTTTATACTATTACTTGTTATTATTGTTTTAGCCTTTGGTTTTGACCTGATTAACGGGTTTCATGATGCAGCCAATTCAATTGCAACCATTGTTTCTACTAAAGTTTTGACTCCCGTTCAAGCTGTTATCTGGGCTGCATTCTTCAATTTCGTGGCTTATGCTATTTTCGAACTTAGGGTAGCTGATACTATCGCTAAAACAGTAGATACGAGTGCAATTTCTCTCACTGTTATTCTTGCAGGATTAATTGCGGCAATTATTTGGAACCTTCTTACCTGGTGGTTAGGTATCCCAAGTAGTTCTTCTCATACTCTCGTGGGTGGCTTTGCTGGTGCTGCTATAGCTCATGCAGGTGGAGTAGATGTGGTTCATGCTGATAAAATCTTTAAGATCGTTGCTTTTATCTTTTTGGCTCCTTTACTGGGGATGGTCATGTCAT
>JAJTBW010000166.1 GCA_021286705.1 Sphingobacteriia bacterium | reverse complement strand
GGCGGTATTTAGCCATTCAAAGGTTAATGTTGAATGGAATCTGTTAGCAACGTTGAATTATCATAAGGTTAATTCCAATGTTAAGCCTGGATTGGCAGTTGAGGTTGTTTTAAACAGGCACTTTGTGGCTGGTCTGTTTGCTCAGTTTACTTCCGGAAATTTTGCTATAAAGCACAATGGATATCATAATAATGTCATATCGAAGGATTTCGGTTTCTTAATTGGGATGACACAAAAAACCTCGAAGCTGGTTCATCTTGGAGCCCAATTGAAGGTCGGTTTAATCCAGTTGCAAGCTGACAGCACTGGCGAGATCAGTCCTTTTCACAAGAATACATTTACAGCTGAAGATAATGGGATAACCATATATCCGGAAGTTAACGCAAGTCTTAATCTTTCGAAAAGGTTTAAGCTTAGAATGGCAACGGGATATAATGTGCTTTTAATCAACAAAGAGACTGTTGTTAATGAGCGTGACCTAGATTCATGGTTTTTTAGTACTTCATTGATTTTCACACTTCGGTAACTCATCGAAGGATAAAATATTCCTGTCAAAACTTAAAACATAATAAACTTAAAAATGAAATTAGTAAAGAATGGTTTACTATGCCTAATCATGGCAAGCTTACTCTTATTGAATAATGGTTTAGTTGCACAATCCGATTCAATACGGATGTCGAGAAAAGTGTTGTTCACCTTGGTCTATAATGATGTCCCTTCGAATAGTGGAGTTCCTCTTGTGGGAATGATAAACAGAGCAAGAGGTGATTATCAGGGTTTACAACTAGGGTTTTTAAATTTTAACGATCTCAGTTTTAAAGGGCTACAACTGGGGTTTATGGGAGTTGTTAAGGGTAATGTAAATGGTTTGCAGTTGGCTTTTCTTAATGTTGGGATAAAAAATGTCAGAGGAGCACAATTGGGATTTGTTAATAACACCAGATCAGACCTAAATGGTGCGGAAGTTGGATTCGTGAATCTGATAGGAGAGCGAGGTAATGGTTTGCAGATTGGATTTCTTAATGCTACAAAGAAGTCATTGAACGGTGCACAAATTGGGTTTCTTAATGTTAGTGATTCGAATGTTAGAGGTGCGCAGATAGGTTTTTTAAACTTGATTAAAGGCACAGTAAGTGGATTTCAATTGGGTTTTGTCAATCTGGTGGATAGTGTCTCTGAGGGTGTTGCTTTGGGATTTCTCTCTTACGTCAAACGTGGTGGGTATAGAGCTATTGATGTCTCTTCTAATGAACTATATCCTGTAAATATAGGCTTCAAAATTGGCACAACAAAGCTCTATTCCATAATCCAGACTAGTTATAGTGGTGAGTTTACTGATAAATTTGCGATAGGAACCGGGGTAGGGTCCTTATTTAAAATCAATCAGAATTGGTCATTTAGTCCTGAAGCGGTGTTTTCATCATCCTTAAACAAGCAGCCTACTATTTCTACATCACTTCGTTTTAGCCTAAGATATAGTTTAAGTAAGCATCTTCAGCTTGCAGGGGGATTGTCGGCGGTTCAGTACACTAAAGCAAATGATAAGTCTGCCACACCCTGGTTTAAAATTACTGATGTTAGATTAGATGATGATAATAGAATCGTTTTTGGTGCTGGTGTTTCGTTAATTTACAATTTTACTGAATTATAGTTATTGAATTGTTGTTTTATTGATTTCACAGTTGGTTGTACTTAAAACTCTTATGTGTTAACCACCTTTCTTCGATAAAATGTCTATATGCTAATTGTGTTTGGAGGTTATTGTGGGGTTCTGTGATCATAACTGAGTCCTTTAATTAATCTCCATTCATTGTTTTCTAAAACCCATACATGAGTAAATTTAGCGAAACTTGTGATGTATTCTGGTTTGTTATTTTCGATTGCATAAAAGGTGTGATCAGCAGTTTGGATGGCACCATACAGCACTCCGTTGTTGTATAAGGGATAAACTTCCATGGATTTCTTATCAAGAACCCTTTTTGCTTTGTAATTCATTTTGCATAATCCATCTCTTATACTCACAATAAAATCTGACTTTGTTGCAGTTATTCCACCCTTATCATGAAAGAATTCAAATTTCTCGCTTAATAAGTTTTCAAATTGGGAAATATCACAAGTGTTAAAGCCGATCTCAAAGAGTAGGCTATCTTTTTCTTTGATGGTTTTATATAGATCAGAGCTGTGGGGTACTTGTGAATATGTGGTAATAGTTAGAAAGGTTAAGATTAGTGAGAAGTAAAGTTGTTTCATGATATATCCGGGTTTGATCTCTTTTTGGCTTAAAGATAAATAAAGAGAAGCGTATCTAATAATGATGTTTATTTAATTGTTTCGAAGACTGCAAGCTCCCATTCTGCGATGGATTGATTTTTTTTAGTCGCTTCCTGTTTGATTTTATTAATGATGGTGAGATATTGATCCATATCATCTAACGTAGTCCAGTTTATCGGATTTGGGCATTTTAACCCTTTTTCTTGTATCGTACGGTCAACAGGGCAATGAGGTGGCATTTTTACGTCGTCTATGCACCAGAAGTATTTTAGTAAGAGGTAAAAAAGGTAGATTATAAGGGAATGAGAGAAAATAAAACGTTTAGCATATCTAGTTATAGCAGCTTTCGTTCAGTGGAATATTTAGTGTTACAGCTGGGTATAATCTGATCTTTTATATAGTCTAGAAATGAGAGAATTAATAATAGTAGAATTTTGTTAAGTTGTATTGAGGGTCAACTAAACAGATAGAGTATAAATTTTAAAAACATATACCAGATGGGTTCATCCTTTTTACAAGTATTTCAGTAATTCTTCTACCAATCTAAATACTGTTGTTGATGATTCTTCTTTTGCTGGACTTTTATGGTCAAATTTGTCGTAGTTTCTTTTTGCTCTTACGATAGCCAAATCAACCCTTTTCTTGTGTGTCTTATTGTCGATCCCGTCTAATAACTCAAAAATGTCTTCGGTTACCAATTTTGTGCCTTCACCGTCATAGGTTACATTAAACGGCTTTAGTAATTCATTAATTTTTTTGTTATAACTATTTCTATGCATTCCGCCTCCTTGGTGGTCATCAAAATGAATAATAAGCCAATATTCAAATGCTTGATTAGAATAAGCTATCTCAAATCCATTTTGTTGTGCAAGTTGTATTGCTGTGTTAAAATCATTTTCATCAAAGTCGTCTTTATCAAATACACACCATACTTGGTCGTAATTTTTTTCTTTGGATAGTTTTATAGCCCTATTTACTAATGATTTAGTGTTATATCCTTCACCAACTGACTTTACAGTAGCAGAAGAAAGTCTGAATTGATTAAAATAAGAAGGTTCTGTGTTTCTCCCCTCACAAACAATTAAGATTGAAGGGTATTCCGTCAAAATGGCACTGGGCCTACATAGACTAGGTTCTGGTCGTCTTTTTGTTTTTAATTGCTTTTTGTGCCTTTGCTTAGCTTCTTTTTGTTCTAGCTTTTTATTCTTCATTTTTATGTTGATGAATCGTGAAATCTAGATTATCGAAAAATCCTAAATACGGAATGGCACCATATTTTCCTCTAATATAATTGTCCTCAAAAGATTCGTTTTTCTTAACTTCATCAGACTTGAAATCGGCTAAAGAATATAGCTTGGCTTCACCAAATTTGTCCTTGTTGGTAAACCAAATTTGGTCTCGTCTAAATAAGCCAGAACTCAGTAGGTTTGTGTCGTGAGTATTGAAAATTAACTGAGCATTTTTAGTGTTGACATCATCAGAATTGAACAAAGAAACAATTTTACAGATCAAATTGGGATGTAGTTTTGAATCCAGTTCGTCAACAACCAGTGTATATCCATTTTCAATAACGTCTAAAATAGGTCCTGTTAAGGCGAAAAACTTTCTTGTTCCAGAGGATTCATCGCTATTAATGGAGAAATTTACGGTAGCAATAACTTGTTTGCTAAGGTCGTACTTTTTGTGGATAGTCAAGACGTCAGCAATATACTCAACATTATCTTCTTTCATTTCTCTGAGAATTTCATCTCTCATTTCTTTTGGCATTCCTTTCGGCAATCCATCTATGTCTAGTTTTTGAAGCTTGATGTCTTGAATTCCTAAATCAGCTGCCTTTAATAATTTGAGTATTCTTTCTTTATGTACTGGAACTTCTGTCTTACTTACTGTGAAGCCTTGATATCCAGCCTCATCTAAGCCAGAGATAAATTTAAGTCTTTTGAACCAATCAATAACCGTAATAGCAGTCTTGTCGTTAAATTGAGCCGCAACAGAAATTAGAAGCGCATTGTCTCTTACAAGCCCTTCTTTTGCCACGGTTGCCCCTTTTGTGAAGTTTCTTCCGTGAGTATTAAATTGATTCCCGTCTCTGTAAAATAATTCTATTTCTTTAGTTTTAGGCTTATGGTATAACCACTCAGATACTATTCTTTCTTTAGATGCTTCAAATCCATATCGGAATAACTCACCGTTAAAAAGGAAAATTATTTCAAATTCAGATGGTTCGTTCTCTGTTTCAACACTCAAACGAAACGAGTCAACATTAATGTTCTCTCCTTTCTGTGTTTCTTTAGAACTATTAATCACATAATGCCTCATAAAAGCAATAGCTTCAAGTAATTTACTTTTACCACTGGCGTTTGCACCATAGATTACTGCACTTCTTAGAAGTCTAAGATTAAATTTTTTATCCTCAAAAACATTTTCGATTTCCCTAGTATCTTTATCGTAATTGGAGGCAATTAAACTTAGGGTAACTTTATCCTTAAAGATTCTGAAATTTCTGATTGAAAATTGTAGTAGCATACTAAATGCAGTATTAAATGAATAGTTACAAATATAGGTGTTATTTTTAAAAATGTGTAAAATACTAGCGTTTTTTTTTGATTTTCATCTTGAAAGGCTAGCTATTTTCCGCTGTGAGTAATTTGACGGGGTAGTTTTCTGTCGTTTAATCGAAGAATTTTGTTCTCCTTTCGTGTTATGAAATGTCAATGAATTGAGAAAAAGATACTCTACGTTGTTAATCTTGAGTTTTTAAAATGATCTGGTTGTTTTTTTCAAATTCACAAAATGAATAATGATCTTCTAGGTATTTGTTTTTGCTAATAAACCGAAATTCCTGATTTGGAGATTTACTAAAACGAACTTGAATGTCGACATTGATTGATGTTTTTACAAGTTCCATCAATCAAGGTTTAAGTTTGTTTTATCGGGATTATCTTTTCTTCGATGTTACGATCCAATGAACATCCAATTGGGGATAGTGTTAGGAGGGCCTGTTTTTGCTTAAAAAGTTAATGAATATTAGGTTCGAGAAAGAATTTTTTATTGTTTTGTTCCTGCATTTTTAGAGTATTTGCAAGTGTGAACAGTTAAGTTAATCAGAATATATCCCTCAAGTTTACTATAGGGATATACCTCCCAGTACAATATCGGTTCTCTGACTGTTTATGTTGTGATTTAAGAAAATAAGACTGAATATATTGAGATATAGCATGCAATTCATCTGTTGGGCTCTTATATATGAGCAATAGGAGCCTGTCGGATCCTGGTCGTTTGTAGAGTTTATTCGTGGAGTTTTGCGACCAATCCGATATTTAGTATAAAGCAATTTGGGTAACTCAATAAGAAAACACCTTATCTATGATAACCCACTATCTAATCTAAAGTCAATAAAGAGTCGTAATTTTACACCTCAATCTCCTTTTTTTAATCTTTTTTCTGATAGCTTTAAAGTCTAATGGAAAGGTACTCCTACTATAAGCATACTATTGATTCACAGATTTTTCATAATAGAAGTAAAAATCTCTTTTGCAGTAACTATGCTCCTGATTTGTTCAGTCTTACTCCCGAAACAATTGCCTGTATGGATCATGTTGAGCAACTGGATGATCGAAGTCTTGAGTTGCTGACAGAGTATACAGTTAATCTTGTGCTTCAAGAGTTTTGTAGGGTGAATCAGTATATCTCCTTTTCAGAACTGGATAAAGCCGCGCTTTTCAGTCTCTACTCTAATTTGTTTCGGGATATTTGTAATCATACTAAATCTGTTAGATCCATTTCTAGAGAGCATTATCAAAATCTTATCGATTGGTTATTGAGGTCAAATCCTTTTGTAAAGGAGATTTATTCTACTCATGGCAACTATCTTCAACCTGTTTGCTGCGCAGAATACAATGCCGATCTTCAAATCAAACTATTACATATTGATCTTACTATTCTACGTGAACCTATTCTTGATATTGGATGCGGTGAAAATGCAACACTCGTCCGCTTTCTTCATGAGAGAGGCCTTGAGGTCTATGGGATCGATCGGTTCTGTCATAATTCTGAATTTACGCAATGTGCAAATTGGCTCGAATATGATTATGGGAAGTGCCAATGGGGTACAATAATCAGCAATCTGGGGTTCTCAAACCACTTTCATCATAACCATCTTAGGAAAGATAGCGATTTTGTTGTATATGCAAAGAAATACATGGAGATACTCTACTCTTTAACACCTTCAGGCCGCTTTTACTATGCACCGGCACTTCCATTTATTGAAACTTTTCTTGATAAGAGAAGCTTCCTCGTTAAGAATTTCTCTCTGAATAATACTGGTTATCAGTCGACAATAGTTCAGCGAATTCAAGCTAATGTTGATGAATTATTTCACTAAGGCGGTCAAAATACTTTCTAAATAGATCAAATTATGGATGTTGATTTAAGCTTTTACACAAATGAGATCAAAAAGACTCTGGATGAGTGGGAGCAACCGCTGCTCTCTTTATCTGAAGAGATCATTACCAATCGATATAATCATCAAAATAGAACCATCAAGCAGCTTTTGGGGCATTTGATTGATTCTGCCTCGAATAATCATCAGCGGATGACCCGAATGCAGTATAATTCACATCTCATTTTTCCTGACTATACCCAAGATAATGATCGATGGATTGCTATTCAGGACTATCAACATGCCGATTGGAAAAATCTTGTTTTGTTATGGAAGTCGTACAACTTGCATATAATCCATGTGATAAAGTCAATGGATAATTCGATGCTGAATAACCACTGGATTGATTTTGAGGGGAATCAGGTTTCCTTGTTAGTCATGATTGAGGGGTATCCTTTGCATTTGAATTTGCATATGAGTGAGATAAAGAGCCTGATGATGGAAGGGGTTATGTTATAAACATTTTAAAACAAGGGTTTTATTACGAAAGGAGCCGGTTACATTTTCCTGGATATATAGGAAAATGACGGGACGCATGTTATGGGTGCCATCTTGAACCAGTTGGGTGAAATAACGGATAACTTCAGGTTTTAAGCTAATAAGGTGTTATTTGGTAAATTTAAAGAGCGCATCAAGTAGATCCGTTTTCATAATTGTTGTAGAATGGCCGTAATTTTTTTCTCCCTTTCTATCTATCGAGATAAAACCAAGGTTATAGTACAGTTTGTATAGAACACGCAACGCAAAGCAATCAATAGGTGAACTATATACAAGACCTAACTCGCTCAATTCTTCCTCTCTTAAACTTGGCAGAGCGTTAAAGAACTTTTTTCCATAGAATCTCGCATGCTCCTCATTATTACCGTAACGATGAAGTAAGAGAAGAGTAAAGCCATGCCCTACATTACCAATTAGCTGATGTGGATAGCCGTCGAAGTAGGCAGAATTAAGCTTACTAAACAAGGCGGTTATAATACCTTTTACAATTGCACAGTCATCGTTAAGTAATTTCTTTCCAGCTTTAGTTAGCGAAAGGGCATTATGACGAGTCTTAATGGCACCCATCGAATGTAGAGCAATTCTAGCTACTTGAATAGAATATGAGTCTGTTTCTATGCGTATAGGCATAAAACCAGTTTCAATATGCGGACAAGGGGCACCCAAAGCATAGAGTTCTTTGATATACTTAACAGGAATGTTTCCTGTTTTAGTCAATTTAAGACTTTCCTCGTTTTCAATGATGTTCAGAATCATCTTAACCTGCCTAAATAGAGGCATTGCTTGACAGACTTCCTCATTAAAATCAGCAAACTGAACAATACAGGTATCTCCAAAGAGATTATATATAAGGTCATCCATTTCCTGAGGTGTAAGACCATCAAAATCAATTTCAGATTGACCATTCTGCATCATAATCCACTCTTCTGTTAAACGGTTAAGATCTTCAGTTGTTGGATTAGATATCCCTAATTCAGTCAATCTTTCATTGAAATAGCGCTGTAATATTCCAATTTCTATCATAAAATAAAGGTTTTGTTACAAAAATAGCTTATAAAAGGGTTTTGTGAAGAGGTATGCTAACATCTAGGATAACCCCGAGATAACCCGATGGAATGATTTTTGAGTATCCTAACTTATTTCAATAGGGATATTGTCATAATCGAGGGCTAAAGTTCCAATGTTTTATCAAGGTCTTCAAATCTATCAACCACAAATGGGGTTTCATTATCTCTATCGAATATTTTATCAGCCTCTGTAAGAGTAGTTGGGTTAGCATATAGTTTGGATATAGCGTCTACGGCTTGGTCTAAGTTTTTTAGGCTGCATTTCAATTCAGTTTCCATTCCTTGTGGAAAGGAAAAATTGCGAGGCCAATAATAGCTTAGATCGTAATTTGAATCTGGAAAATACAACACATAATTTCCACCTAAAACACTCGTGATTTTGTAGATAATTTGTCGCCACTTCTCACGCCAAAGTATATTTTCGTCATCTTCCCTTATAAACCACTGGAAAAAACGTCCCATCCAAATAGAGAATTCGAAGTAGTATTTGTTCAGCTCCAAAATCAATCCGTATGGCCCCTCAAGTTCGTAACTTATTGAATCAGTTAAAAAATCGAAATCATCAATATAGAGTATTTTCCATTCTTTTAATTCTAAACATCTCTCCAATTCACTTTTTTCTTTACTACCTATATCAGTATTAAGATGTGCATTGTCAGTATGCCATTTAATACACATCTCATTTAAAAATTCTGAATTATCTAACTCCAATGAGTTTAATTTCTCTAAAATAGCATATGTGTCAATCAGATGAGACTTATTAAACGGAACGGAATGGTCACCAATAATTGATAATGAGCTACCCATGATATTGAATTTTGTTAATAGTTACTTTTCTGGCTACAAAATCACTCAATTTCGTGTTGACTTTATGGCGTTTTGATTCAAACGCCTTAATTATTTGTTTGAAAGGTGCAGTTTCTGTCTTTTCTTTCTACGAAAGATTCATGCGATTTAGCACACGGTTGTTACACATCGTTTTTCCCGTAAACTACACGATTTTTGTGCGAATATCCCAATTCTTTCTTTTTAACCGCACGTCCCTTCCAAATTTCTCTTGCCAGCCCCAAATAGTCACGCTTCCAACATTCTGATATTCAGCATCTCTAAAGCATCCCTCTTATATCCCTCTTATATCTCTCTTATGACGCTCTTATGTTC
>JAJTBW010000165.1 GCA_021286705.1 Sphingobacteriia bacterium | reverse complement strand
AATTGGCAGAAGAGTAGAATCGGGTCAAGTCAGGGGCGGATGTACTAAATAATTTATCGCTAATAACCATCATCGCTATACGTTCACCGGCATAGCTAAAGGCCTTAGAACTGCTTATTAACAAAATAAAATTATCGGTATACTTGGCAACTGTAGGCTGATATGGAGCTACACCCGGTTTTCCATAGTCATGTCTGAAATCCATTGCAAAGTATGCCAGATCTTCAATTACAACGATCTCTTTTTCATTAGCGACATCAGCAATAATTCTAAGCTCTTCATCTGTGAAACAGATCCAACTGGGATTATTCGGGTTTGAATAAAGAATACTACTAACCTTTCCGTCGGCAGTCATCTCATTTAATTTCTCTCTCAGTTTCTCACCACGATAGTTGTAAACATCGAAAGATCGGCAATCTTGACCAAGAATTTTTATCTGCTGTTTGTGAACAGGAAAACCCGGATCCAGAAAAAGAGTCCCTTCACGATCCTTATGCATTCTATTTACCGTCATGAAGGCAGCAAAACCACCCTGCATAGACCCTACCGTTGGGATACATCCATCGGGTTGGACTGAGATATCAAGGAAGTTTTTAACGAACCTCGAAATCTCCAATTTCAAAGAAGCGGTACCTTGAATGTCAGGATAGATTGAAGCGACACCCTTTTCAAGTGCATCAATCTGAGCTCTTACCCCTTGAACTGCAGCAGGCAAGCCAGGGATACCCATTTCCATTCTGACAAAATGAGTATTGGTAGCCTCTTCAATCTGATCGACAAGCTTTTTTATTTCTCTTATAGTTGCTCTACCAACTGAAGGTAGGTTTGATTCTTTTATCTTTTGAGATACAATCTCGTAATTAATAGGTGTTTGTCTCATAAAGCATGTGGTTTGCTGGAGTTAAGATACATTGTTTTTTTGAATACCAATCACTTTTTCCCTTTAAGACTGGCAGTTGCTAAGATTACACCCAAGGCAATGCCTAAGATGGCTGCGAAGAGAACCTGAAACTGCTCAGGAAGCAAGAAAGTTAGCGTATGAGCCGGTATCCAAAAGAATGGGATAGTTTTACAGAAAACAAAATCCCATTGAACTCTCCAATTAATCTGACTAATAATATCACCCCCTTTAAACGGTCTAAATAGTCCTGAAACGGTACCATTGTTGTTCACAATATGAGTGTCAGTCATTTTATGAAGAGTCATCATTACCGGTGCATAAATTAAATTCATCGCTGAACTAATACAAAATGCTACGAAAACCTTCTGCAAAGTCAATTCACCGGCAATAGCCTGAGGAGCCCAATCTAAACCTAAATATGCGAGAAAGGCAGGAGTTCCTTTTGTGAAAACTGTAAACGCTAACTTTATTGTTAAACCTAGAAAACCCCATACGATAGCTCTGGGCACAAGACCAAAACCAGTCTGATTATATACGCCAGTTTTAATTCTTAATCCCAGTGCTTCGCCCATAGTCGCCAGAATGGCAAATTTCAGGAAGCTCATTACCATCCCATGATCCTTGTTAAAGATATTATAGCCCTCATACATCGAGGGAATTAACATCACAGGAAGGAAAAGTGCTAATAAGATTGATACAAAAAGAATATCTTGCTTTTTCATTTTGATTAGGGTGAGATTTTTTAAAGGAAATATGCGGTTGAATTTCTTTACAAATATCCTAAAAATGTCCTTATTATTGTTAGCATTTTACCTTTTAAGCCAATATTATCAGACAAAATAGCACAAACTGACCCCATTTTTTCTCTTCCTCACAACTTTTGAAGAGATACTGTCACCCGTGCTAAAGACATCCTCAACCGCTTCCCTGCTCCCCTGCTCCCCTGCTCCCCTGCTTCCCCGCTTCCCCGCTTCCCCGCCTCTCTAGTTCCAGTTGTTAAAAGAAAAGAGGGCTCGCTTAAATCAAAGCGAGCCCTCTTTATACTTTGTGATCACCAGATATCACTAGTGACTATTTTACTCCACAAAGCAGGAGATTACATTAATCTTCTCAGATAACCTATTCTCCTAGATCGTAGATTGTAATAACTGAATGGAGTAGTTTGGGGAAGGTAAGGTGAGAATTTGGGGAAAGCATCAGTCATTGTTATTACAACTACGAACGTAGGGCAAATGTAAAATTTTAATTAAATCAATGCAAACGTTGACGGAAATATTTTGAAGAAATTTTACATTTTATGGAATTAGCCGTTAAAATGGTAATCCTAAGACCTCTTCTATGGTAAAAACGCCTTTTTTTCCGACAATAAAGCGGGCAGCAAGTAAGGCTCCTTGAGCAAAACCTACCCGGTTGTACGCTTCATGTTCAATTCTGATGTAATCATTAGTTCCGAGATAAGTGACCAAATGATGACCAGTTACCTCCCCTACTCTAAAGCTGGTTATATTAATTTTATTAGGAGAAACCAGTGGAGCCATTTGCCAGCCATCAAAAGAGCTGTTATTAATGATTTGTTTGGCAAGTGAAATTGCAGTTCCTGACGGGGCATCTAGCTTATGAATATGGTGAGTCTCCTCTATCCTCGGACGATAATCAAATTGATGATCGTTTACCAACTGGCTGAGTTTCTTATTTAAAAAGAATAGGAGATTGACCCCAACACTAAAGTTGGATGCGGTCAGAAAAGCGACATTCCTTGACTCAGTGATCTGCCGAATCGCAGTGAGTTCGGGAGTCCACCCCGTTGTACCTGATACGACACTACATCCTGCACTTAAGGCTCTTAAGGCATTAGCTTCGCCGAATTTTGGTTCGCTGAAATCGATTAGTACATCAGCTTTATCAAGCGCTCTCTGACCCGTATCCCAGTCGCCTGCTTCATTAAAGATACCGATCACCTCATCACCCTGCCGTATAGCCTCCTTCTCAATAAGATGCCCCATTCGGCCATAACCCGATATAATAATCTTCATTTTTATTGATGATTTGGTCTAAGAAGATCACGAATTGTCTTAACAGGATTAAAAGTTAAAACCGGAACCTCTACAAATAGAGTAATCCAACCTGACATAGCGCCATTCCATAAACCGGGTAACTCCATTGCCTTTAAATCTTTGCCATCTTTCGACTTAATAGAGATAAAGCCCGTTTCAGGATCAGTAAATTGATTCAGATCAAATGGTTTATTATTGTAATCCTTGAGATAGCAAACCAAATCAACCGGGTTAAAATGGGTAGCTGATTGTGCTATCTGCTTCTGGTGTTCATCGTCCTGATTGATCTGGGAAGACTCTATGATTTGGAATGATACTCTCTGCTCAAAGTCACTGGTCAAGAAAGGACCACCTCCTGGTTCTCCTTCGTTTTTAACCATCCCACACACGCGTATTGGTCGGTTTAATTGTTCTATTAACCAAACTTTCTGAACTAAATGATCACGTTGCTCGATCATTTTAGGGAGTTCACAAACTTGGTACTTTTTAATAAAATCATAGGCCTTGCCATAAACATCCGATTGGTAGTCGTCTTCACTTATCCGTTTTAGGAGTTCGTGACACTCATTTGTTACTTTTAATAACAAACCAGCAAGTAACTCTTTGTATTCTACCGTAACGTCTCTAAGCCTATCCGGAACAATATTATCAATGTTTTTGATAAAGACAATATCCGCATCAATCTCATTAAGATTTTTAAGAAGCGCCCCATGACCGGCAGGTCTAAAAACAAGTTTATTGTCTTTATCTCTAAACAGCTCATTATTCAAGGTTACGGCAACGGTATCGGTAGCAGGACTCTGCTCCGAGAGGGAAACATCAAAAGTGACACCAAGTTTAGGTTCAAAGAAGGCCTTTGCCTTAGAAATCTCTGACTCGAAGAGTGACCGATGTTCAGGTGAGACGGTGAAATGAATTTTAACGTTATTATCAGCCATTTTGCAATGGTTTGCACCCTCAACAAAATGCTCTTCGAAAGCAAATCTAGGCTTGTCAGGATATCCATGAAAAAGAATCATAGCTTTAGGTCGGGATGAATAGTTTAACCCGTCCTCATTTAGTATTGTCTGAAGGATAAATCGATACCTCTTTTGCTCCAGGCACTTTTCAAGTGTAGAACCAGAAGCAGCGATCTTCTCCTTTAAGTCTTGATAAAAAGCAAATCTATCTAGTTGATCAATGACTGTCTTTACACCTTTAAACTTTTCACTTTCGAGTAAAGACTCCTCACTAACTCCATCTGTAGCGGCATCTATATACTCAAATAAATCCTTAAACATTCTGGTAGCCGCACCTGACGCGGGTACAAACTTCACAATCTGCAACTTTTCAGCACACTCTCTCCATGTTCTAATGAAATCACTTTTCATTTTATCATCAACAACATGTATTCCATGAGATATAGTTGCAGGAGCAAGAAGTTTTGCAAAAGGAAATCCTTTACGAAATTGATCTAATTGTTTGTTAATTCGCTCAACCGAAATACCTTTTATCTCAAGTTGCTTAATATCTTCTACTTTAATCATTTTAAGTACAAATATCTTGGTTACTAATTGTTAGTCTTTGAACTCAATTTACTAAAATCTGAACCTGAAGCATTTTGGAAGACTTGCAGGTCAAAATAAGGCAAAATAGCCAGTAGATGATCAAAGATATCACTTTGAATCCTCTCATAATCTTTCCATACAGTTGTATCGGTAAAACAGTAGATCTGAATTGGCAAGCCAGATTCAGAAAGAGGCATCTGCCGTACTAGTATTGTTAGATCCTTTCTTATATTAGGATGATTCATGATATATTCAGAAACATACGCTCTAAAAATACCAATGTTGGTTTGCCTCCTCCCATTTACGACAACTGAGCTATCAATATTGTTTAATTGATTATATGAAATCAACTCCTCCTCTTTCAGTTTAACATACGACTCAATATAGTGAATACGTTCAAAACGCTCCAACATTTCGGAGGTACAGAACTTTATAGAATTCATGTTTATATTTATACTTCGAGCAATTCTACGGGCTCCTGCCTCCTGCATCCCACGGTAATTCTTGACCGAATCAGAGATTAGATTATAAGTAGGAACCATCGAGATTGTATTATCCCAGTTCTGAATTTTGACTGTTGTAAGCGAAATGTCAATTACACTCCCATCGGCATCATACTTAGGCATAGCTATCCAATCTCCTATCTGCACCATTTGATTCGCCGAAAGCTGTATACCCGCTACAAAACCAAGGATACTATCCTTAAATACCAACATTAGTACTGCCGAAAGGGCACCTAAACCACCAAGCAAGGCAAGCGGCTTTTGACCTAAAAGCCATGAAAGAATAATAATAAACCCAATCGCATAAACGAAAATCTTGGCAACCTGAATAAATCCCTTTATCGGTCTTGACTTACTCATCTCTGTTGTCGAGTAGACATGATGGATAGAATTGAAAAATGACTCTATCACCAGAATCGTTACCAAAACCATATAGGCCTCCATGGTTCGGGTAATAAATATTGCCATACCTGCATATCCACTGATTACCCATGGGGCTACTTTATAGATGACAATTGCCGGCGCATAGTAGGATAACCGTCTGAATAGCTTCTGTTCAAGCAAAATATCATCGATCTGGTTAGTCGACCGCTTAACCAACCGCTGCAAAAAGTTATACAATACCCTTTTAACAAAGAAATATGCAATCCAGGCAAGTATTGCAACGCCTATCAACCAGATGTAATCAGATAAAACAATGGAAACCTGCTCGTTTAAACCCTGCTCTACTAACCATTTGCTAAAACTCTTGCTGAATGTGCTCAGTAATTCCATAGTTGTACACTTTTACACAAATTTACTACGATTCATTTCATGCACAAATAGCTTACTGGCTTCAAATTGACTACTATTCATTGTAGAGCGCCTAAAAACTTCCATCAAGAGTACATCTGAAATCAAAAACTTATCCGATATTTTATGGCATTCCTCATTGCTTTCTACTATGACCTAAAGTTTACAAATAATCACTGGCTCTTGTAATAACCGTACTCCACAAATTTATAACAACTAATAATCAACTATATACAAAATATTTTTCTTTGTAGGTAATTTTTTACCTAAATACGCTTGTTTAATAAATTAAGCTTGATTACTTTTGCGTACTCGAATACCTAATTAAGGGACTCATTCGGAAATAGTGACTAAAAAACACTCTCTAATAATCGTTGAAGAAGAGATTGACAGGAAACAGAAGTAAAAAAACGAAGAAAAAAAATAAAGCTTATGTTACGGGATATAATAAGTATTGATGAAGAGAAATGCACAGGTTGTGGAATATGTATTCCCAATTGCCATGAAGGAGCATTGCAGCTAATTGATGGCAAAGCAAGGTTGATATCTGATCTATTCTGTGATGGTTTAGGAGCTTGTATAGGCCATTGTCCGGAAGGAGCTATCACCATGGAAAAGAGAGAGGCTGAACCATATGATGAGATAAGAGTGATAAAAGATATGGTACCTAAAGGGAGGAACACTATAAAAGCACATCTGGATCATCTGGCAGATCATAATGAGATTGGCTACCTAAACATGGCAGTTGAATATTTAGAGGAGAATCATCCTGAATTATTGACAGATGGATCAAATGAGATATCTGGCAATACTCATAACCATAACGAGGGAAAGTCAGGATGTGGGGGTGGTTGTCCCGGTTCTGCTACTGTAGATTTTAGAAATCATGAGAATAAAAAGCAGATGCATTACACAGAAGAGGCTCCTTCAGAGCTTAGGCAGTGGCCTGTCCAGATGCATTTGGTCAACCCGGGGGCATCCTATTTCAGAAATGCAGATGTTGTTCTGGCAGCTGATTGTGTAGCATTTACCATGGGAGGGTTTCATCAACACTTTTTAAAGGGGAAATCGTTAGCAATAGCCTGTCCGAAACTCGATCAGGGCAAAGAAATCTATATTGAGAAATTAACAGCTTTAATTGATCAATCACAGATTAATACCCTTACAGTGGTCATCATGGAGGTTCCATGCTGCGGAGGTCTTCTTCAGATGGTGCGACTTGCCATGGGCAGTTCAAAGAGAAAAGTTCCTGTAAAGCTGGCAATAGTATCTATACAGGGTGAAGTTATCAAAGAAGAATGGATATAAAACAAAAAGAAATGGGACTAAATGCAGGAGAGGTCTTTACCTATAAAAAACTCATAGATTATTCAGCAGATGCAGTTGTTAGCAAGACACTGGTTGATAAACCAACTTGTACCATAACATTGTTCGCATTTGCTAAAGGACAACGATTAAGTGAACACTCCACCCCTTTCCTTGCAATTGTACAGATTGTAGAAGGAACAGCGAGAGTCTTAATTGCAGGTCAACCTTTCATTCTCACCGAGGGCAAATCGATTGTTTTTCCTTCCAACGTGCCTCATGCAGTAGAAGCTACAGAGGATTTTAAGATGGTATTAACCATGGTCAGAGAGAAATAAACCAAAAAAGTAGAATAAAAAGCGAACCAATTAAATAAAAATTCACTCAATTAATCAGATAATAAGATGGGAATGTTTTGTTTTCAATGTCAGGAAGCAGCCAAGGGCGTTGGCTGTACCTTAATGGGAGTCTGTGGTAAAACAGACGAGGTTGCAAATCTTCAGGATCTGCTTATCTACACACTAAAAGGAATCTCTGTATTTAGCTCGGCACTTCGCAGTGCAGGAGTAAGTGATCATGGAACTGATCGCTACCTGATTGAAGGCATGTTTGTTACAATAACAAATGCCAACTTTGATGACCAGGCAATAAGCAAACGTATCGTAGCGGGTTTGAATCTTCGAAACAAGCTAAAGCAGAAAGCTGAAGCTATGAACCTTGAGGTTAAAATGGCTAAGCATGACTGTGCTGTTTGGAATCGTACAACTGAAGAGTTTGCCTCCAAATCAAAATCTGTTGGCGTTCTTTCAACTGAAGATGTTGACATTCGTTCTTTGCGTGAACTTCTGGTCTATGGTCTAAAAGGAATGGCAGCCTATGCAGAGCATGCCGACAACCTTGGCATGTATGATGAAGAAATTGTTGCTTTCCTTGAAAAAGGGCTCCTCGCAACACTTGACTCCTCACTAGGGGCTAACGAACTGGTAGGACTTGTAATGGAATGCGGTAAGTATGGTGTTCAAACCATGGCTCTTCTTGATAAGGCCAACACCGGAAGATATGGTAATCCTGAAATCACAAAGGTCAATATTGGTGTGAGTAACAGGCCCGGTATTCTAATTAGTGGTCACGACCTGAGAGATCTTGAGGATCTACTGAAACAGTCAGAGGGTAAAGGAGTTGATATCTATACCCATAGTGAAATGCTACCCGCTCATTACTATCCTGCATTTAAAAAATACGCTCACTTTGTCGGGAACTATGGTAATGCATGGTGGAAACAGAATGAGGAGTTTGAAACCTTTAATGGTCCTATCGTATTTACTACCAACTGTATTGTCCCGCCTAAAAAATCATCCACATATTCAGACAGAGTGTACACCACTGGAGCCTCAGGCCATCCCGGATTTAAGCACATTGCTGATCGTCAGGAAGGCGGTGAAAAAGACTTCTCAGAAGTCATTGCTCATGCACTAAAATGCAGTGCTCCAACTGAAATTGAAAAGGGAGAGATTGTTGGTGGATTCGCTCATGCGCAAGTCTTCAGCCTTGCAGATAAAGTTGTTGAAGCCGTTAAAACAGGTGCTATTCGTAAGTTTGTTGTGATGGCAGGTTGCGATGGCCGAATGAAAGATAGAAATTACTATTCTGAATTTGCTACTGCTCTTCCTAACGATACAGTTATTCTAACTGCAGGTTGTGCAAAATACAGATACAATAAACTGCCCTTGGGTGATATTGGTGGTATTCCAAGAGTTCTGGATGCAGGACAATGCAATGACTCATATTCACTTGCGGTTATCGCCCTCAAACTTAAAGAGGTATTCCAACTGAATGACATCAATGAACTACCTATTGTCTATAACATCGCATGGTATGAGCAGAAAGCTGTTATAGTTCTACTCGCCTTGTTATATCTTGGGGTTAAGAAGATTCACCTAGGACCCACTTTACCTGCATTCTTGTCACCTAATGTAGCCAATGTGTTGGTTGAGACCTTCGGAATAGGCGGAATCAACTCAGTTGATGAAGACATTAAAATGTTTCTGAACTAGTTTTAGGCTGGAAGTTAGCTGTTAAGAGGGATCACCGAAAGGAGATTCCTCTTTTTAATTTGAAGGGCTATCTCCTTTGGTATACCTTCTCCATTTCTCAAGAATCAGACTCATATCATCGGGTAGATCACTATCAAACTGCCTGTACTCTCCTGAAGATGGATGAATAAACCCAATAGATCTTGCATGCAACGCCTGCCTAGGTAAAGCCTCAAAACAATTGCGAATAAACTGCGTATAGGCTCCTGTCTGATTTCCCTTAATTATGATATTGCCACCATAGGCGGGATCACCAAACAATGGAGCACCAATATATTTAAAAT
>JAJTBW010000164.1 GCA_021286705.1 Sphingobacteriia bacterium | reverse complement strand
GTGTTGTTATCGGGTCATCTATTACTGTACCCAGTCAAACATTTGACACATGGACTGTCTCCGGAAGCGGGGTCATTACCGGAGGAAATAAGATAGTTTGGAGCTTATATAAAGCGAATCAGTATAGCTATACTGCGGTGTTTAATAAACAGTAGTGGGGCACTGGCCTCTATCTTGGCTGCAGATTTCTGGCAACTGGCTTCTAGCTGCTGGCTAATGGCTATTTGTCGGTGCCAGTACCCAGCTGCTAGAAGTTAATTGCTAATCTTTGAATTCTTGAATCTTGAGTTTTAGTACGCCAATTGTCGGCTGCCAATAGCCATCCCCCATTCGCCTTTCCCTTGCTTTTCCTGAAGTCGTGTATTATCTTAGTCGAAAAACCTAACATTATGAACGACAAAGAGAAGCATGGTACTATTGGTGTGATCATTAAACGTGAGACTTTAGCCCTATATGAATCGCCCGTAAAATTCAATGTTTTAATTCTCGAATCGCAGCATCCTTTCCCTGGTTATTACTGCGCTGATTACTCTGATAATCAGAAGCCACAATTCTTATTTTTTGTTTTAAAGCCATCGGCTGATTATGATGAAGATAATGTGATTAGAGCTACAAGAAAGGTTAAATCGCTTATACATGCTGACTTTGACGCTGCTCCTGGAATGCTGACACTGTTTAATCATAACTATCCCTGTATCAGGGTGGATATGTGGAAGCCTGAAGATCTTTTAAAGATTATTGCAGGGTATGAGAAGGAGGGGATAATGTTTGTAAAACATCAGGATGTCAGACCTTTTGATACCATTATTAGGGTCAAGAAGTTTATTGAAATGGAGTATTTGGCTGATGATATCTGGCGGGATTGCAGACACTTTGAAATGAATTATCTTTTTGTTCCTGTTGATTTGACATGGGAGATATTTGAAGAGGCAACCCGTGTCGTGAAGAATAACTTTCATGATACATCTTTTGATGCAGGGAAAGGATTTGTCTATGAAAAAATTGGGCTGCAGGATTATATCAGAATTTTCTCAAATCGAATTACAGCTGATGAGCTTGTGAAGATAAGAGAACTTTACCTTAGAGAAATCCAAACTCTCTCTGATTAGTATTAAATCAGCATTTAGAAGTAACTTTGCAAACGCCGATGGTATTCCCTTTGGCGTTTTTTTGTTCAATGATGATTGTTATGGTCGATCCCAAAGAAATCTCCATTAATGACTATGATTATCCTCTTCCTGATGAGAGGATTGCAACGTATCCGGTTGTTCCCCGTGACTCCTCGAAGTTAATGGTTACTTATGGAGACTCTGGTGTGATAGAAGCAACCTCTTTTAGGCAGATCGTCGATTATTTACCTGAAAATGGTCTTTTAGTCGTTAATGAGACAAGAGTAGTTAGAGCTAGGCTAATCTTTTTTCGTGAGACAGGTGCCAGAGTCGAGATATTCTGTCTTAATCCTGTAGAGCCGGCAGAAATTACCTCTTCATTTGATTCTCGTGGTAGATGCGTGTGGAAAGCATTTGTAGGTAATGCAAAGCGCTGGAAGGAGCCTTATCTCAGAATGACCGCGGTTATTGAGGGGAATGAGGTTACTTTGGGTGCCAGACAATGTGGTGTTGAGGGAGAAGCAAGGCTAATAGAGTTCACATGGAATCCCCAGTCATATTCTTTCGCCGAAGTTCTTGAAGCAATGGGCAAAGTTCCCTTACCCCCTTATATTCATCGGGAAGCTGAGGAGGGTGATAGCTTGAAGTATCAAACAATTTTTGCCCGGCAGGATGGATCAGTTGCTGCTCCCACCGCAGGGTTACATTTCTCTCCTGATATTCTTAATTCGTTATCTAATAAAGGATATGATACATTACGCTTGATACTCCATGTTGGTGCTGGAACTTTTAAGCCAGTGACGGCTGAATCTATGGCTGAACACACAATGCATTCAGAAAAGGTCGTGATTACAGCGGAAAAGGTTGATTTTTTATTAGAAAACTTAAGTAGACCGCGGGTTGTAGTTGGAACAACCTCTGTTCGATCATTAGAAAGTCTTTACTGGTTTGGTGTTAAACTACTTAAAGGGGGTTTTAATACTACATTCTCTATCGATCAATGGTATCCTTACTCTGGTGCAGGTGATGCTGTTTCAATCGGTGAATCATTAAATGCAGTTAAAGAATGGCTAAGAGTTGGTAATCGTACACATGTTGAAGGAGAGACGCAACTCTTGATAGCACCTGGTTATAAGTTTCGACTTACAGATATTCTAGTCACGAATTTTCATCAGCCAAAATCCACCTTACTGCTATTGGTTGCAGCATTCTCAGGTCAGATTTGGAGAGAGACATACAATAAAGCGTTAGCGGAGGATTTTCGTTTCTTGAGCTATGGTGATGCTTGCCTCTTCTTTCCATGTTGATTTTTCAATATGTTTGTGCAATCATCCCGGTTATTATTTACATTTGCAATTAAGACTTTAACTACTAAAAATCTATTATAATGACTTCAGTATTATTAGGTATCTTGGGTGGAAATGAGTGGCTTCTGATCATTGTTGTTATTCTCCTTCTCTTTGGTGGTAAGAAAATACCAGAACTAATGAGTGGTCTTGGTAAGGGTGTTAAGAGCTTTAAAGATGGGATGAATGGTAATGATCAAGAGAAGAAAGAGGATAACACTGCACAACCCAAGCAGTAGGGCTTTACCGGTTTAGCATGGATAAAGTCTCTGCAGTCATATTGGCGGGAGGTAAAAGCCAGCGAATGGGATGTGATAAAGGGCAGATGTGCTTTAAAGGGAAGCCTATGCTTGATTACTCTCTAGATGTGGTTAAGATGATCACCGATGATGTTATGATTTCCTCCTCCAATAGTATTCATCAGAGAGCCGAATGTCGAATAGTTGAAGATCTATTTCCAGGATGTGGTCCTGCCTCTGGTATTCATGCTTCTTTACGATCTGCAAAACATCCTTGGCTATGGGTAGTATCAGCTGATATGCCTTTCCTGTCTATTAATATTTATGATCAAATGTTCATTAGGCGTAAAAGCCATGGTGCTGTCGTCCCCCGATGGATCGATGGCAAAATAGAACCTCTGTGTGCCTTATATCATCGATCGGCCCTGAGCGCTTTTGAGGAGAATTTAAAGTTGGGAAGGTACAAAATGCAAGAGATTATTAGATTAATACACCCCCGCTGGCTTTATATTGAAGAGCATCCATGGATGATTGCCAGTCGATGTTTCGTTAATATCAATACTCCCGATGATCTTCATGATGCCCTCGTTGAGCCAGACCAAATATAGATGATCTGTTTAGATTATATTTGTTTCGGATTCTTCGAGTGATCTACTAAATAATAATAACAACATCATGAACAGAGTTCTCTCTCGCTGGCTTACCGCAGGTATTACACTAGTCTTATTGATTCTTCTTTTTATCTTCTTTAGTGAGATAGTATGGTATATATTGATTGCCGCTGTTTTAGCTTTTTTGGGCAATCCTATTGTTTCCCTTTTATCTAAGGTTAAAATTCGAGGTCATGAGTTGCCAAACGGGCTTAAAGCTGCCTTGACCCTGCTTGGAATGTCAGCTCTGTTTATGGGTATTGTCGCAATATTTCTTCCAATGATAGCATCTCAGGCCAAAATGATCTCATCAATTAACCCTGATGATGTGAAACGGGCACTCACCTCTTTTACTGAACATCTTGAGTTCTGGCTTCACGAGAATCAAATACTTAAACAGGATCAAAAGCTTGCTGATGTTCTTCTTGAAGAGGTTAAACCACTTATTGGTGCAGCTACCTTCTCCTCTCTGTTCAGTAATATCGCATCATTCATGGGTTCCCTTTTTATGGGGTTCTTCTCGGTTTTGTTTATCACGTTCTTCTTCCTAAAAGACCAGGGTTTGTTTGTGAAGATCATCTTACTCTTTGTTCGCGATGACTCGGAGCGCAAGGTTTTGTCGGTCATTGGCCGTACCCGTGGGCTTCTTGAAAGATATTTTACAGGTCTTCTTATTCAACTTTCCACTATGGCTACGCTTATTTCAGTTGGCTTATGGATTGTTGGCGTTCCAAACGCCTTACTCATTGGAACCTTTGGGGGTATGCTGAATGTAATCCCTTATATTGGCCCTATAATAGGTATGACTACAGGGATTATACTTACTTCTTTAGGGATGGCAGGTATTGGTGAATACACATTGATTATCCCATTTGTCTTTAAGGTGGGTGCCGTCTTTTTAAGTGCCAACTTAATTGATAATATTGTGCTTCAACCTCTGATTTTTTCTACGTCGGTTAAAGCCCATCCGCTTGAAATTTTTGTTGTTATTATCATGGCTGGTACCATGGGTGGCGTCATTGGAATGATTCTGGCTATTCCTGTTTATACTATCCTGAGAGTTACCAGTCAAGAATACTTCGGGGAGTTTCCTGTTATCGGGAAATTAACACGTCATATTGATAAAGAATGAGGATTACAAACTACACATATTCTTATTATAAGAGTCTTTTAAGAGCACTTACGTTATACAAAGTCTGGAATTTCTTCTTATTAAAGCTAAGTTTTTACTTATCACGGATTTTTCGTCGTGCCATTCATTGGGGTCGACCAGCCTTTCTATCAGCTGAGCCAACAACTGTCTGCAATCTTGGTTGCCCGGAATGTCCATCTGGTTTAAAGGCCTTTAGTCGTCCGACCGGAAGTATGGATCTTGATATGTTTGGTAAACTTATTAGCCAAACTAAAGATCATCTGATCTATTTAATCTTGTATTTTCAGGGAGAACCCTATCTCAATCCTTTTTTTGGAGAGATGGTTAAACGGGCCAGGGCAAACAAGATCGTTACTGCAACAAGTACGAATGGACATTATTTGACTGAGCGTTATGCTAAACTCACGGTTGAATCCGGGTTAGACGAATTGATTATATCCCTCGACGGGTTAGATCAGGAGACTTATTCACGGTATCGGCGTGGTGGTGATTTAAATAAGGTCTTGCAGGGAATAAAGACGCTTGTCAAGGTGAGAAAGCAGATGAATGCCTCTCATCCGCTTATTCATTTGCAGTTTATCGTGATGAAGCATAATGAGCATCAAATTCAGGATTTTCTAAGATTAGCAAAAGATCTTGGGGTTGATCTCCCTGTTCTGAAATCAGCTCAGATTTATAGTGAGAATGATCAAAATAGTATCCTGCCTGAGAGTAATAAGAAAAAGAGATACTATAAAGATGATAATGGAATGCTACATCATATTACTCCTCTACGAAAAAGGTGTTGGCGCATGTGGCATGGTGCGGTAATAACATGGGATGGAAGAATGGTTCCCTGTTGCTATGATAAAGATGCCAGTCATCAAATGGGCAGTCTTGATAGTCATTCACTGGAGGAAATATGGCGTAATGAGAGATACCACTCCTTTAGAAATACAATTCTTAAAGAGAGAGAATCTATTGAGATCTGCCGAAATTGTGGGGAATAACCTTCTTTTTTAAATGTTATTTATTCGTTGTGCGGTCTGACATTAGGTCGTCAAGAACGTCATCGATGACAATCATGCCTTGCAAAGCACCCTCTTCGTCTGTTACAGGAACTGCGAGAAGATTGTATTTTGAGATACCCTCAGCAATCTCACTGACTCGCTCTTCGTCCATGAGTGAGAATTTGACGGAGTGCATAATCTCTGATAACGGTTTATCTTTCGGGTTGATTAGAAGGTCTCTTAGTGAGAATGTGCCTTTTAAGTGGTGTTCACTATCGGTTACAAACATCGAGTATAATTCCTGATGTTCGGGTTTATGGGTTTCTATGTAGGTTAAAACAGATTCAATGATATCGGTAGGTCTGAATTCGAGGAAGTCAACCGTCATCAAACTACCCGCTGTGTTTTTTGCATAACCCAGAAGCTCTCTTACTTCCATAGAGCTATCGGGTTCCATTTCATTAAGCAGTTTCTCGGCCTGATGGCTGTCCATTGAATCTAAGATGTCTGCTACTTCATCGGCTGGCATTTTTTCCAAGACATCTGCCATTTTGTGAACCGGGAGGCTTTCAATAATTTGAAGCTGAGCTTCAGGTTCGAGTTCCTCAAGGACATCGGCGGCTCTCTCTTCATCTAATGCTGAGAAGAGTTCCGTCATGCCGCGTTTTCCAAGATCCTCAATTATATCAGCAAGGTCAGAAGGGTGCAGGGTGTGTAATCGGGAAAAGTTTTCTGAGAGCCTTATCTTTAAGTTATTGAAATCAATGGCCTCAACATCTTCCCAGAGAATAAATCTGGATGGAATAGTGAAATGCAGTAGTGAAGAGATTGACTTTGCCCATTTTACAACTCCAATTCTTCTTAAAGTACCTTCCATTCCAATTTCAACAGCTACTACAAAGGTGGCCGAGGGTAATGAAACAAGACGAAGATCGTTAACTTTAACGAGTTTGCTGCCATTGAGGTCTACTATCTGTTTGTTAAGAATAGCCTCCTCAAGTGCATAACAACGTTTAATTGATTCTTCATCAAGGTATTTCTCTTTGTTAAGTGTTATAGTTAAATGTCCGCTCTCTTTAGACAATCCAATTACTGAAAAATCATAAATTTTCTTTTCAGTACCTGTTTTAACAACGATACCCTTAACGACAGGACGGTTTGTCCAAACGTCGATTTGAAGATTTTCAGCCAGTAAGTCTTTGATAATTCCGATTTTCTTGCCACTATTATCCTTTAGTGCTGCGCCACGGATGCGATTGAAATAAAATGTAGTTATGGGTGTCATAAACCTCCTCCTATGTTTAATTCAACTTGAGGTTAACCCATAATCTAAAGGGCCTCCTCTAATCCAGTTTAGTTATGTTTGGGGATAACCCCGCAGGTCCTTCGTCCATTTTAAGTGTTATTTTTTTGAACAATGCAAAGGTAGGTCTAATTATCTATAGTATTTAACTCCTTTTAGATTTTTGTTAAAAATAGGTCTCCTGTAGATAAAAAAAGAGGGCACCTGAAATAGGTGTCCTCTTTTTTTATTTGAATGAAGATAGACTAAACAGTCATTATATCTTTTTCTTTAGCATCGAATGATTTGTCAACTCTTTCGATATATCCATCTGTTGCCTTTTGGATTTCTTCCTCAAGTTTTGCAATTTCGTCTTCCGGAACGCCATCTTTCTTGAGTTTTTTGGCTGTTTCCATGGCATTACGACGAATGCTTCTAATGCTAACTTTGGTGTTTTCAGCTTCTGTTTTAGCCTGTTTAACCAGACCCTTACGACGCTCTTCTGTTAAAGGAGGAACTTGAATACGAAGTACTTCGCCATTGTTTTGTGGGTTGAACCCTAGATTGGCAGCCATGATTGCTTTTTCGATCGGTGCAAGCATACTCTTTTCCCAAGGCTGAACTATTATTTGACGAGGATCAGGTGAACCAATGTTTGCTACTTTATCAATAGCCGTCATTGACCCATAGTAATCAACTTTGACTCCGTCGAGCATCTGGGGACTTGCCTTCCCTGCTCTGATTTTTTGAAACTCTTTCTCTAGGTGCACAAGAGTATTTTGCATTCCCTCTTTAGCTTCTTCCAGACAAAATTCGCTTTCTTCTGTCATAATAACACTATAGTTAATGATTTGCCAGCTGCAAAAATACTCTATTTGGCTTAAATGGTCAAATAGAATCGTTAAACACTCCAAAACTACATTAATTGAGTTTCGTTACCTTTGAAGAAAAAAGATATGCTGATCAAGCGCCAAATTCCTAATCTTCTTACACTCGGTAATCTGCTCTGTGGTACCATTGCAATTATGTTTATTCTTAAAGGAGATATCAACACTGCAGCTCTTCTTGTTGTTCTGGCTGCTGTCCTTGATTTTTTTGACGGCTTTGTTGCCAGGTTGCTTGGTGTCCAGGGACCACTGGGTAAGGAGTTAGATTCATTAGCTGATGTGGTCTCTTTTGGGGTCGTTCCGGCATATATTGTTTATCAGATGCAGTTAGGAATTGTCTCAGAATTCAATGATGGATTTCTCAAACAATATTTACCATATACCGGGTTTTTACTTGCTGCTTTTGCAGCTTACCGTCTCGCAAAATTCAATATAGATGAACGTCAAAGCTATGGTTTTCTGGGGCTACCAACTCCTGCTATGGCTCTGTTTTTTATCTCTTTAGGAACTGTTGAATCTTTATCAAACGGGGAACTTCCTCAGTTTATGAATCTGATAGTCTCCTCCCCATGGGCGATGTTAGCTTTAACCTTTCTCTTTAGTCTTTTGATGATATCGGAGTTGCCATTAATCGCGATGAAGTTTAAGGGTTTTCAGATAAAGGGCAATGAATTCAGGTATACTTTGATTATTGGGTTTATTCTATTACCATTGATTCTTGGATGGGTTGCATTACCCTTCTTTATTATCTGGTACCTGTTGGTTTCATTGGTTTCTAATTTGGTGAAAAAGAGTTCGGATTAATAAAAATGACCAATAAAACATTGCTCTCCTTTGGAGTGGTTACTCCTGTTGTGTTTTGGATGACTACAGTCATCTGCGGTTCAATGATTGATGGGTATAATCATTTGCAGGGGATGGTAAGTGAACTGGGCGGTTTAGGGTCAAATACACAGTATATTTTCACCATTGGATTGGACTTAAGTGCCTTGTTTAGCATTTTCTTTAGTATAGGTTTATGGCGTTATTGTCGAGAGCGCAGAATGAATGTTCTTCCGGTGTTGTTATTGGCTAATTATCTGTTTCTTATCGGGCCTGCTACCATTCCTATGCCATTACCACTCCATGGTGTTGTAGGCTTGCCTTTTATGTTGTTGATTTTCTCGCCATTAGTAGCTCTTTTAGTTTGGAGAGGCGAGCGAGATTATTTACAGATCTCAGTGATAGCCTTTGGTAGTCTCTGCTTTTTAGGATTAGCCTTTTTGGTCTATTTCCCTGATATATTAAGTCAGAATTTTGGACTGAAACAGCGTTTTTTGTACCTCGGTTGGACAATCTGGTCAGTTGGACTGTCTTTTATTTTTATTAAAGATATTAACAGAAAGTTGTTGAATGTGCGTGTCTATAACTAACATCGAATCTGTTTCCTGACTTCGACATCTGGCCAGCGGCCAGTAACCAGCAGCTATTCAGTGGTTGCTAATCTTGAATTCTCGAATTTTGAATTTAGCCAGCGGCCAGCAGCCAGCAGCTATTCAGTGCTTGCTAATCTTGAATTCCTGAATTTTTAATTTAGCCAGAGGCCAATAGCCAGCAGCTCATGTCTCTTTCAATATCTTCTCAACATCTCCTCAATATCCCCTCTATATCCCCTCTATATCCCCTCTATATCCTCTACCTATATAGTTCCTATCTTACACGAGTTTATAGGGAGAGGATAGGGAGAGGATAGGGAGAGGATAGGGAGAGGCATAAGAGCTAGAGTCGAGGAGAACAAGAGCTGGAGTCGAGAAGAGCATGAGGGATACAAAGGATACAGTGGTTTCGGCTTCGCTCAACCACCGGGTCGCTGCCTGAG